>NZ_JAWOWF010000064.1:0-22260 GCF_033340295.1 Vibrio sp. 1401 | reverse complement strand
CGCCTTACTGGATCTATGCGGTTACAGTTTTGCACCGCGATACGCGCAGTTCAGTAGTGTCATCAATGATCTGTTTGATGTGACTGAAAGTGAACAAGGCAGCACCATACTGGCGCTAAAGAAGCCTATCAGAACGAATGTTATTACAACGGGATGGCAAGATATCAGGCGTATTGTTCTGTCACTTCAGACAAAGCGGACGACACAAGCAATGCTGGTAAGAAAGTTGTCTGGTTACCCTTCTGGACACCCAATATTACAGGCTCTGACGGAGTATAATCGACTGGTTAAAGCGCAATATTTACTTGACTACATCGACGATGCCAGTTTGCGGCAGTATGTGCAACGTGCCCTGAACCGGGGAGAAGCATGGCACTTCCTTAGACGAGCCATTGCGTCGGTGAATGGTGATCAGTTCCGTGGCAAAAACGAGTCTGAAATCGCTATCTGGAATGAATGCGCAAGATTGCTTGCCAATGCGCTCATCTACTTCAACTCCGCGATACTGAGTCATCTTCTGGGACACTTTGAAGCGACAGGTGATGAAGAAAAAGCGGCTATCACTCGTGCTGTTTCGCCCGTTGCATGGCAAAATATCAACTTAAGCGGGACGTATAACTTCACCAATACCGGAAAATTGCCTGATATTAGTGAAATTACGAAGCCAATCGTGGATGATTAAGCTTGGAAACGAAAGTAACCCACAGCTGGAGGCTATATAATACAAAGCCTGTAGCATTCTATGTTACTTTAGAGGGGAAAATCCCTAGAACCCCAAGTTGGAGCAAAAAAAGTAGTGACCAAATCAGCGTAAAAGCATCAAGAAGGAATAGATCGTTATTATGACAGAGTTCTTGATACTCAGAATCTTATTAACGCTGCCAAAGTTGGTTTATTAAACGAAAAGCAATTTCTATGGGGAAAGTTATCCCTTAATTCTTAAACATGCTCTTTAACAATCAGACGTTGATTCATTCCTACCATAAGGCGTTTACCGTTATTTCAATCGCAGGAGGAATTATGAATAACGTATCGTCTGAAATGTTCACATCCCAAACAGCTTGCGGTCAAACCTTAATCCTTGAGGTTTTTGGTGAAGTCGGTGCAGTCAGTAAAATGACTTTAGGCAATCGGTTTTTCATTGCCGTTAAATGTTATCCGCTGAATAGTGATAGCCCTGATCAGGTTAATTGGTTTTTTGATTACTATAAGAACTATGCGTGGTTGTTAGATTGGCATGATTTGAAAAAGGGTTGGTTATGCTATCAAAAAGCACAAAAACAACGCTGTGATAGCGTGAGTAGTGCTTTCTGGAATTACTTTGAGGGTAAACGGATAAAGATGGCTGGTCGCAAAGGGGCTGTATTTAAGTGGGTGTGAATTTGGGGCGGAGAAATCCGCTCTAATCAACAACAAGAGGGAAAAATTCGTGCATCATTGTGTGGGATTTCTTCGAAAAATTTGACACTGATAATCAAGCAAAAATGACTCCACAATGAGATATTGAGAATCAAACGCCCTAAAAGGGCAAATAGACGTTTCGTGAACCATTTGGATTGGCGATAGACTAAAAAAAATGTCGGCTTTGCTGACGTTGAAAGGTAGCTGGCCTACAAGCAGCAACTACATTCTGAATGGAATACATTCCATCAGAAATCTGATTAAATATTTCGGTGTCAGGCCGAAAATACACCTCAAGAACAGTCCACAAGGACTCTCACAACTTAACCCACATGGGTACACGGGACCTATGTGGTAACTGTGTACCCTTCAAACTTCATTGGAGGATACTATGTCAAATTCAAACTATGGATTCCTAGCACTTGCTTTGCGTCAACGATTGATAAAACGCTGGTCACTGATGCATTCAGTACAGCCTGAATCAGTCTTGGAGCATAGTGCTACCGTTACGTTGCTTGCTCTTCTCGCTGGTCATGTCGCAAACCAAAAGGGGAACAAGGTCGATCTTGCCAAAATGCTTTCCCACGCAGCACTACATGATGTAGCCGAAGTTCTCTGTCAGGATGTTGTGACGCCAGTAAAAAAGGCTAATGACACTTTGGCGAGGGAGTTCGAGCGACTTGAAAAAGCTGCTGAGGAGCAGTTAATTCACACGCTACCTTTGGAGCTTCAAGGTGCAGTCGCGGAAGCATTTTCCCCAGGTGGCTATGAACAGCAACTGGTGAAAGCCTGCGATACCTACGCTGCATATATCAAGTGCAAACTTGAAGTGGCAGCTGGCAATGCGCTGGAGTTCCAAGATGCTCTCGACAAGATGATTGGCGTTGTATCTCAGTTGAAATCTGATTTCCCTGAGATCGAAGCAATAGATCAATGGTTCGGTGCTGGACTTAACTTGTCAGTAGATAAATTGCTGTCATGTAGCGATGACGAAGGTTGCTACATCAAATTTGTTACTGATCAGCGTCCGGGAGAGCCAGATATTCTTGCTGGAAATGAACAATCAGATCTTATTCTGACAGATCTCGAAGGCAAAGAGCTCAAACGAATCAAGCCAACTGCACCTTGGACTCATGAAACACTTTCCATGTTAACCATCTCTTCGGAATGGGCCTGTATGGGAGTTGAGGCATACCTTGGAAAGCAGTGGGTTGGGAGTACCGAAGTATGAATAATAATGACTTCAAACTAGTACAAAGAAATACAGATGAATGGGACAAAATGTGGAACGAATTGGCCCAACATCCATTAAATAATGGCGACGCGGTTTGTGAAGAGTCAGTTACTGGAGAGTGTTGGCAATACATGGGTACGCAAGGTGGTAAGCACAATTTTCGCCACCGCTGTCACCCTAAAACAGGTTGCCGCCAATACCTAGATATCGACGCTGTGACCGTATAAGTAAACCAATCTTTAAACCCTAACGGGGCATCAAAGCCCCTTTGGGGCCTTGGTGTCCCTCAATGACATATTTGGAGGATTCCATGTCAATTTGTGATGAAGCAATGTCTAAGGCCACTAACAAAGGCTATTTAATAACCGCAGAAGGCTGCACTCCAGTCGATATTCCAAAAGAAGACGGATTACAAACTATGTATAAGCTAATCGGCTGTAGCATGGTCCAGAGCTTTGATTGGGAGCTATCGAATGGAAAAACAGTCAGTCTTTATCTTGATGAAGAAGGACTGTTCAGTAGCGGTATCAAGCTCGGTTGTATATTACATGGTGCAGATTCACCTGTTGTAGGCAACATCATCGTGCTGGGTACTCCAGATTACAGCGATGGTGAAGGTTATGACACTTCTGCACCGGAAGACTTTGAAGAGCATCAGTTGATCGCTCGGAAAGGTCTTTTGGACATCTGTGCTTAACTATTAAATCCGAAATCATTAAAACCCTAAGGGGGCACCAATCCCTTAGGGGGAGGTGTCTCCTCAAAAAAAACAAGGAGATAGCTATGATTAAAACTCATTTCAATAACCAACTGAAAAAACTTGGCTACCCAGAAGGTCTGACAATCGAGTACAGCCTTAGTTACTGTCAAGGTGATGGTATGAGTTTCTATGGAAACCTCGATGAGGATGATATAGAGAAGCTTATGCTGCGAATTTATGACCCAAATACAGCAGGTGAAAACGCCGTACTTCGCGTAAAAAACCTTTTGGTTCGTAAAGAAGCATTATCTATGTTGGAAATATTAAGGGAAGCAGATATAGGATGTTGCAGAATGTCGATTGAGCGAAACTCTCATGGGCATCGGTACAGCCACTATAACTGCATGGATCTTTTTCATGAAGTCGATTTTGAAAGTTTCTCTGAGGAGCATTTTGAAGCGATTCGTGCCGCTGGTCTGGTAACAGGTGAAGTGACTGATGAGCACATCACTAGATGGCAAAGCATTTGGAACGACTTTGTGGGTCGTCTCGAACATGACATCAAATCTACATCCCAACAGCTTGAAGCCGAAGGCTATGCGCTGGTGGAAGGTACGCCATACGAAGAAGTTGTTTCCTGGGAGTTTAATACAGCTGACTACACAGTCCAGCTTAAAGAGCATCCCGAGCATGACTTTGATATTGGATGCTGGGACGAAGAGTTAGCATTACAAACAATACAGGATATTGTTGATGGTAAGCAGCGCTATCTGAGGTTGGAAGCTAAGATCCTCGACCGAGAGACGGAAGAGGAACTAGCATCTGAATCTATAGGTGGCCTGGTTATAGATGTTAATGACAGAAGTTATGGAAGTTACCGCCGCGAATTGGTCAGTAATGCCATAGCAGAAGTTCGTAAAATACAGCTCAAAAATGCTATATCAGAACATCATCAAATGCAGGAATCGTTAGTTCGTAAAGCGGCCTAACATTTTTACTTAACCCTAGAGGGGGGCTTGCTCCCCTTGTGGGGCAACCCCCTTCGATTTAAATAATTGAAGGAGAAACACTATGGGATTTTTTAGCTGGAAAACGTGTGATTCAAAAGAAAGCATCTCGAATGTATATTCTGGACGTCAAGTTCGCACTGTTTACTTACTACAACCTCATGGTCAGAAACCATTACAGGAAAATGCTTACGAGGGCTATGGAATATTTGGTGGAGTCAACGCCCATGTCTGGCTGGCAAAAGCAAACTTAGATAAGAACATTGCATCTGGAATGGATGACGAAACTTTGCGGATCATAGGGGTTTATCTGAGCTGTGGCTTTGATTTTTACCGAGATAAGAACAAGCAAGTTTATGCTTGTTCAGACAAGGTGATGGTGATAGAAGCTCTTGGCTTGTTTGACTTCCCGATTGTAAAGATAAATGGTTATGATGAAATGTTCACCGTCGATGGAGTATCTGGCACAATGGAACAGCATGAATGGAATGGACGTTTAACAAAGCAAACTCCGCCTTCAATTGCTTATCCTCTGAAATTTTCGTTTAACGAAAATGCGCGATATGAAGCCTATTCGGCATCAGAGTCGTGTGACAAGCAAGGATATTTCTACGATGATTAACAGTGAGGGGCGAAAGCCCCCACTTTCCCTTAGGTGTTATAGAGCACCTAACGGAAAGTGACGAATTCTACTCTCATTGAGAGTGAAGACGCGATAGCTGGTCGCTAAAAACAAACAGCATTCAATTTAAGTGAAAGTTCTCTTTCACCCTTCATAACCCAGTCGGGTACACCAACCCGACATGGGCCAGGTGTACCTGCAAACTGTAGGAGTACACCTATGTCTAACATTGCAATTCTGCAACATCTGCAACAACGTATGCTTGAAATTTCGAATGCGGAAAAACTACCTCTCCATTTCAAATCTAATTTGGAGATTGATGGTAAAGAGCTCGAACGTTTCAAAAGCAATCCAAGCGGTAAATTCGTTTGGTTACTGCGTCCTTCTGGAACTCAAATCGTTCCGGTCGGACTTGGCGTTAATCCCGTTCATATAACGTATTGGATCTGGTCAGAACAAGGACCAGAAACCAAAGCGTTTGTCGTGGATATCAACGCTGGCACCATAGAGAAGATTACTCATGAACAAGCAGAGAGCCTCATTATGATGCCTCCTTGCAAAATCTCTACTCTAATGAGTAAAGAAGAAGTAATCGAGAAAGTAGCTTACGTTCTCCGCGAAGGCGTAAACAGTAAGATTTGGGGAGCTTTTAACCCTCCATCTCTTGATGATTACGCTAAGTGGAATTGGATCGACTGGCTAACTTACTTCAAATCATCAGGTAATCACCTGATGCAATCCTTCTTGGGTAAGGCCATACGCAGAGTTAATGGTCAATAGCCCAAAATCAAACCCCAGCCGGGGAGAGCATCTCCGGTAGGGGAGCCTCCTTGGCTATTTTTTCCCGGTGTCGGGGTTTCCCTAAAGCCCCTGATACGGGGGGACTTAGGGAAGCCTCGATGTCGGGGTTTCAGCTAAGGAGAAACACTATGGATAACTCATATTTCTATAAAGCAGACGAAGTTCGTAGCCTCGCTAAGGGTCAATGGCTTTTCATTTTGGCGCATTTAATGCCTGAACTGGAACCAGCACTCAAAAAAGCGGGAAAGTCCCATGTTACATGTCCGTTTCATGGTGGAAAAAAAGACTTCCGTATGTTCAAAGATGCTCACGAAACAGGTGGTGCTATTTGTTCTTGCGGTTCTTGGCATGATGGCTTTGAGCTATTAAACCAAGCAAGAGGGTGGGATTTTACTGAATGCCTACAGCAAGTTGGTGACTTGTTGATGGCTCCAAAGCATTTCAAGCGTCAGCAAAGCTCCAATAATACAAGTTCACCGCGCCGAGCACAGCAATCTGCTCCGGCAAAAGTGAATAACACCAAATACGATCCAAATCGTCGCCCTAAGTATCAGGGCACTTTAATTGCTCACGGTCAAGCTCCTTACCAGGACGACCCGATAAATGAACCAAGCTATTTTGCTTACATTCGTTTATCAACGGGCAATGAACGTAAGATTTGGGGCGTTGATCTAGAAAGAGCAATCGGAGAATGCGGTGCTGTATATGGTGATGAAGTCACTCTCACAAATTTGGGACGTGAAGCTGTTACCGTAATGCAGCCTGTATTTGAAGAAGGCACTGGAGAGATCATTGGTGAGAAACCAGTTCAAACACATCGCAATACGTGGTTGGTTGAAGTGAAAACTAAGAGTGTTCGTACTGCTAAACCAGAGTCTGTAGCGCAGGCAAAGGTTTCAAACAGCAGCTATGTCTCTCACTCTGCTCCTGGTTCTTATAACGAAGAGTCATGGGCTGATTCAAATGTTCCGACAGAACAACATGAGGATAATCATTCTTCATGTAGCCCTGTTGAGCATCACCAAGAAGCCGTAGTTGAACAAGAACATTCAGAAAGCAAGGTTGTTCCGCTCTTTGCTGAGCAGTCAAAGCCTTGGTTGATGGAACTTCAAGAGGAAATGCAAAAGAGAGCTCAACGCGAACGTGTTTACAATGCTCGCCTTTGTGAAAAAATTGAGAAGATCTGGAATGAATGTTTGCCCTTTAACTGTGCAGCAGCTGAGCCGTTACGTGCCTATTTCGTCAATCGCAAACTTTTGTTTGCACATGATGTAGTAGAACAGACAGACAGCCTGCGATTCCACCCAAGTATGTCCTATTACGATGAAGATGGTAATGAGGTTGGAAAATTTCCAGCCGCAGTACAAGCCATCCGAGACGCGAAAGGAAACTTGGTTACTTTACATCGTACATATCTGACCAAAAGTGGTAAGAAGGCCAAAGTAGAATGCGCTAAAAAGATGATGCCTGTTCCTGATGGATTGAGTGTCACTGGCGGTGCAGTTCGCTTAGGTATGCCAACAGAAGGAGTATTAGGTTTGGCAGAAGGCTTGGAAACAGCATTGTCTGGGTTCCGTGCTACTCACATCCCTACATGGTCCACAGTGAATGCTACTCTTTTGGAAAACTTTGAAGTTCCAGACGAGTTAGACATCCACACTGTCGTTATCTTTGCAGATAAGGATAAGTCGCTAACAGGGGAACGCTCCGCAAATGTGCTGAAATCTAAGCTTGAAAAGCAAGGATATACAGTTCATGTGCTGTTACCTAAGCTGCCCATTCCACCTCGTGCAAAAGGTATAGATTGGAACGATGTCCTGGTAACTCAAGGACAGATGGGATTCCCGCCGATTAGTACACTCCGCGAGTTTATTGCGCGTAGGGCAGGTGCTTATGGGCGTGTATAACCTAGCAGAAGTAAACACTGAGCCAGGTAACGAAGCTACTTGTCCCTTCTCACCTCCTTTGGGGTGGGAAGGTGATGAGAGCGCCTATCTAGAATTGATGCGTCAACGTTACAAAGACAGAAACTTCAACCAATTAATAATTGGAACTGTCTGGTGTTCAAAAAAAATGGACATACATTACTCTGGGCCGTTTGCAGAACAGGCAGCTCAGATTGTTAATAAACTCCGGTAGCATTTTAGCTACCGGACCATCTAATTACTGAGGGGAA
Source organism: Vibrio sp. 1401 (assembly GCF_033340295.1). Taxonomy (NCBI): domain Bacteria; kingdom Pseudomonadati; phylum Pseudomonadota; class Gammaproteobacteria; order Vibrionales; family Vibrionaceae; genus Vibrio; species Vibrio sp. 1401. Next base: position 14,319 of record NZ_JAWOWF010000064.1, on the reverse strand, counting down.
CCAAACCTGATGGGTCTGTTCGTCTCACCAAAGGAGAATAACTATGGATATGCCGCAACATCTTCGAAACCCAATGGTAGTTGAAGATGCAATGAAAAAAGCTGAGCCGCTTGCAAAGCAAATGGGGCTTAGTTCTATACCTGACGACATGCTTGAGTTGATCTGTCCGAACTTAACTTTCGCAGGACAATTCACGCCAGGGCTTTACGCAAGATTTCAGAGTGTGAAGCAACTACTGAAATCACTATCGGAACAACACAAACCTAAGCATGGCCATATTGTGAATTTAACGACACAATATGCGAGTTACGAAGAAGCAGTCTTGCTTTTACGTGAAGGTGAAATCAGAGGTGAGAATTTGATAGCTTCTGTGGGTGGAAAAAACCTAGATGATTTCGATATGCGAGATTATGGCATAGCGATGCATGTTGGCTGCGGTGGACCATTTAACCCCATTACTGATAAGCATATTCAAACACTATTCGAGTTCGATATGTTTGAGACTACTTATAACTTTTGGGGAGCTTATTGTGGTAATGGAATGATTGAAGTTACTGTTCCAATGAAGCGATGGTTTTTAACTTTGAATGAATAAATATTAATTTTTCAGTTTAACCCTGGAGGGAGATGTGCCCTCTAGGGGCTCTCTCCTTAAAAACTAAGGAGATAACAATGATTAAGTATATTTTTAACACTTCATTAAGGCAGGAAGTGATTATTGATACCGATAGCAATATTGATGGATATCAATACCACTATATTAATGTTGTTGAACACATTGCTTCTGGTGGAGAGGTTCAAAGGTTTTATCAGGCTGTCGTTGTAAAAAAAACTAGTAGTCTTACTTACCACGATAGTTTTGCTACAGACTGGTTTTTGATTAAAAACAATAAACTTTATGTTTGTACTGATGAAAATGGGGAATGTCTTGTTGAATATAGCTCTGAGCATGAAGGCGAAACATTGCCCCTGACTCCTTTTTCCCGAATTGAAATATGTGTAAATAAGAAGGACTCGGCAATTGGATACGCCGTAGCTGAGTTCGCAAAAAGTGTTATAGACAGGGTATTCAATGTCAATGTTGCAAGTATCCCTGTCGTTAACCTGGGATAGTTCAAAAGCGCAGGGGGAAACCCCTCGCTTTCCTAAGCATCCTAAACAGGTTTCTTAGGAAAGTGCCTTGAGCGCTGATGTGCGATAGCTGGTCGCCATAAATAAACAGCATTAATTCACTTTTTATAACCCACGAGGGTACATCACCCTCTTGGGGTTGGTGTACCCATTTGAAAGGAGTACACCATATGAACCAAGCACTTCAATTGAACCCAACTCAAGTACGCGAACAAGCATCGGTAAGAAGGCTGGATTTTTAAGGCTTTGTTCATGCATTATAAATCTGCCGAGATTGGGCATTTCCGCGTTAGTTAACTAAGTGTTCTCTGGTGTATAAGTGTAATTCTATAGTAGAACCAAGAGTCTTATTATATGGGCAAGTTAGACGACACCGGAGAGTATTTACCTTTTGCAAAGAAGCATTTGGTATTAGGGAAAGATAACGGCGACACAAACATTAGCCTTAAATCAATTTGGCCGGAACCTAATTGGCAAGAATTGTGTGATGATGGTCTGTCAGTTGAAGTATGCGCATATTTATCGGTTTACTATTCTGGTTGGAGGAATAACCCCCGTCCAGCTCAGCCATCTGTCAGTCAAGAGCAATGGACAAACGCATACGAAAAATCACTACTTGTTTTGCAAGAGTTGTTTGAAAACGTAGCTGACAATGATGATGTAAAGTTGCTACCGGAACGATTTCGGAGTCGGATGGGTATCCCTAAGAAAACTGGTAGGCAACATATTAGAGATGTTTACCCATTGTACGCTGTTGGTAGAGGTGAAAATAGAACCTACAAAACTCCGTTTGCCTTGACGCTACGACAATCATCTTTAATTCATTTGCTGCCAAAATTAGGGTGGCCTTATACAATCAAGCCATACAATGTTGACCTATTTCCGGTGGCCTTCGAGGGGGGATTCTACCGACTGTGCTCGATACAAGGAAAACGGTTTGTATATAAAGAAACAGAAGAGTTCCCTAACAAATTCAAAAGTGAAACGGATGCTATAAATGCATTACGTTGTCACATGAATTTAGATGTATCGCCCTATATCCCCAGAAAGAAAATCGAAACGATAAGAAACATACAGCTCAGCTATGATGTTACACCAGAACAATTCATAAACACGTTCAATTTTAGAGGAGTTCAGTTTGGGAGCTCTATGCCAGACAAAGAACGTCAACTGTTTGTAAACAATAGCTTTTATGCATTCAAGGTATTAGCTCATATATTAGAGATACCAGACGGATGGATAGGGCTTGGAGGACAACTTGGCATAGCTTTCGGCGCAAGGGGGCAGGGGAAAGCAAGCGCCCATTATGAGCCAGACCTAAATATCATCAATTTGACTCGGCGGAGTGGACCTGGTGCAATTTCTCACGAGTGGTTCCACGGAGTTGATGCTCTTCTGGCAAGGTCTAGAGGATATGAGGGTAAATTGATCAGTGAGTTTATTACTGGCGTAGACATGGAAAACGCACCTGATAAGTTCAGGAAAAACATTCTCCTTATGAGGAATATCATTACTAAGCAACTTTGCTCTGGTACTAAGTATTTCAATCAATCACAGAAACTGGCAGGCCAGAAGGGAGCGCGAAAATACTGGATAGAAAGAAGCGAGATGTTAGCCAGGGCTTTTGAAGCTTTTGTCCAGGACTCACTTATAAGCAAAGGAATAAGTTGTGATTGGCTTGTTATGGACACTTTACTTTCAGATGTGCCTAAAGAACATCATGACAAGCATCCTTACCCGCAAGGCGATGAACGCAAGAATTTAAACTACTCGATGTTTAATCTAATGAAAGGGATTTGGAGTAATTAGGTTTAGCTTCTTGATAAAAAGTAGTCGAGTAGAGCACCTTTTCTAATCTCCTTTTTTTTAAACTGATCAAGCATATAGAAAAAATCAACATGATCGATACCATACAAGTCAAGGAGAGCTAATGCATCAAATAGGTCAATCCCAGTATGACCATTTTCGAACTTGGAAATGAAAGATTGGTTAACACCGATATGGTTGGCCGCGTCAGCCTGAGATAAGTTGCTTTTTTTCCGAAGCTCCTTAAACAGGTCACAGACAAATAAATATTCACTTCCTCCTTTCTGATAGAAATTCACAAAACACCTTGAAAATTATCTAGTCCACGAGTTACGCATGAACATGCGCGTCAACGAAGCGACAAAATTGGATTTCTCTTGATCATTCATCCGGGAAAAGTTGGCAAGATACATTTCCCGTTGAGTTACGATTGTCATTAGATTTGCCTCTAGCGGAGATGATGAGTCAATCAATAACTGAATGCGTTCAGGGATCTCCTCGGCAGTGCTAATGTCAAAATTTGTATTGTTTAACAAGAACATGCTGTTTCACCCATAAGAACCCCGTAGGATTATACACCCAAAGGTCAATTATTCCGAGTGGAATAATTCGCAAGACTTTAGCCGAAAACCAACCGGATTGGCTGGTGGTGAAATATGCAACCTGAGGGAGGACTTTTTTGTCGCCACAAGCCAATGTTCTCGCATAATAAAGTTTGTACATAACGGGACAGTAAATCAGTTAGTTGCGGTAGTTGGTACAATATAGTTTGTACACTAATAGGAGTAATCGGTTTGCTGCACCCTTTAGTTCTGTCTGCACCTTGCGGTAAGTCATACCTCTAACACCATGTTTTAGTTGGCCTTAATAACTACTGTACAAACTTTATTATCCCAATCTTGGCTTTGTGTACAAACTTTCTGGCCTCTGTACGAACTACCAACACAAGTGGGTTCTGAAATAAATCTGGAAAGGTTTGAGTGGTAAGGCTTGTTAGCTTTTTCCAGAAAAATATCGATTCTTGGCCATTTTTCTAAAAATGGAGCACTGATGATACCACTTTCCAGAAAACTGACTAAGGGAATACGATTATTTTTGCCTTTAACAGTTTTTACGCGATACCGTTATCGGACATAGTTATCAGCCCATAAGATACTGTAATTATTCTCAATGCAATAATCCAACATATCTTCGAAGGTATGGATGTGCTTTCGAGTCATGTCTGAATGTATGTTTTTGAGTATAATTACTCCATTATCAATGCTAATTGCCTTGTGCGGGTTAGTTACCACGCTGTCAATGTGAGCAAATTCAACCTTAGCGTTGTTATCAATGCATTCGCCAGTAAATTCGCACTGTGTGATTTTATAGTGTTCAATTCGGGATTTTTTTAGTTGTGGTCGATATCGCTCCACTTCATCAGCGTATAAATTATGATAATCGCGTAGCGTTGGATGATAAATTAAGTACTCTACCAACTGATGTACGTATCGGAGGTACAGGTTTTGCCGTTGATTTCTCCGTGAAGAAATGTGAATTCTCGCCTCAATCAATGCTTTAAAGTCAAAGCCAGATATGCACCTATCTCCATTTATCGTATGACTTCGGGTAGGTGAGACTAACCTGCCATAGCCATTGCGTATCATGGAATGTTCTGCTCCAGAATTGCCAGTACGCAACAAGATATTTATCTTATCGATGTTAATGAAAAGTTCGCCAGCATTACTCGTTCTTGTCGAGTCTAAGAAAGCATTTCGAATACTGGTCAATGTGCCTTTATCTAAGCTGTCGATCAATGCTGAGGCTAAACGGTGCTGTTCATGCAACTCCTCTGAGGTGATACCCAGTGAATTCAGGTATTGATATCTGATCTCGGGTGGATTAAATGAACTCATCCCAATTTCCCCAAAGTCAGTTGAGCAAATGCTGTCTTGATGTTTTGAGTTACTTCCTTTGCATCAATCCCCATCTCGGCAAGCTCTTCGCTTTTAGACTCATGAAATAAGGCTAAATGTAGTTTTCTCAGGTCGCGTGCTCTTGATATATCTTTCTGGTGAATGGGTCGAAACTGTAAGTGTGTATCGTAGATATTGGTTTGATACTCGCAGAGTTGCGAATAATAAAACGCTAATTCATGCAACCGACTTTGAAAGTAACGAGTATTTGGCCCGTCGCTGATGATCGCTTGCTTTAGTTTTTCTTGCATACCTGTTTTGGATATGGGTTGAGTGTTGCTCAAAACCGCCCCCTATAACTTCAAGTTGATGATTGTCTGATTTTACAACGCTGGAATCGATAAGATGTTACGATTTGCAAGGTTCAATTTTCCCCTTTTAATCAATTGATTGTTTTGGTTTTCGTAAGAGGGGAGTAAGTTTACCTTAGCACTTTCCAGAACTGTGTCTATGCAATAATTAGTGACATATAAAAGAGTCTGTTTTATGCCTTATGTTGCTTATTTTTTCTTTTTAGTATTTGACTGTCTAAATCTACAGATTATGTGCTTGTCAAAATACTGTCTATAGCGTCAGAATGGTTGAATATAAACTACAAGCATATCTGTCTAAGAGGGCTTAGGTAAGTGCAATTTGAGAGGGAGATCGATGATTTACGAGCAATATAAAGAGTCTGTTAAAGCAGACATCGAAGCCTGTATGGAAAATTTACAAGTGCAGCCCATTTTGTTTGTTGGCTCAGGCATGTCTCAGAGGTATTTTGATGCCCCTTGCTGGGATACTCTAATGCTTGATTTAGCTGAGCGTTGCCCTCTTATCACAAAGCGCTTTGCTTATTATCAGCAGCAGTACGCCAAGGATAATACAAAAATTGCATCTGTTTTTGCTGACACTTATTCAGAGTGGGCTTGGGAGGATGGGCAAGATAAGTTTCCCAATGAGATGTTTGAACCTGAAGTAACTAAAGATAGTTATATCAAGTATGAAGTGGCTTCTTATATCAATGGTTTAGCTGACAAGTTTGATGTTAAAGCTAATGCTTATAGAGATGAAATTGAATCACTTAGAAAGGTTAAGCCCCACTCTATTATTACAACAAATTACGATGATGCCTTAGAGAAAATTTTTCCTGACTATCATAAAGTTGTTGGACAAGAGATAGTGAGAGCCAATTATACTTCTTACGGTGAAATTCTCAAAATGCATGGCTGTTCATCTCAATATGAAACGATTGTTCTTACAGCCGAAGACTATACTGACTTCAATAAGCGGAAAAAGTATTTAAGTGCTAAATTATTGACTTACTTCGCAGAACACCCACTCTTTTTCTTTGGTTATAGCGCTACAGATACCAACATTAAAGGTATTTTGTCAGATATCGACGAGATCCTTGCGCCTAATGGTGAGTTAATACCAAACATCTATATGGTGTGTTTTGAACCAGATTCAGAGAATAAGCGCGATCTTCCAACAGAACAACTAGTTACTATTGATGCGACGAGAAGCGTTCGACTAAAGGTTATTTATGCTTCTGGCTTCAAGTGGATTTTTGATGCTTTGTCATCTTGCACTCCTGAGATAACGGTAAACCCGCGGCTTATCCGTTCCTTGCTTGCTCGGACGTATCAGCTAGCAAACTCAGATCTACCTAAGCAGGAATTGCCCTTTAACTTTAAAATGCTTCAGGATATTGAGGAAAACTCTGAGAAATTACCAACTTTATTTGGAATAACCCACCTTACTGATGTTCAGGCATTAAACGCTAATTTTGATTACACTTTGACTGATGTTGCTAAGGCTTTGGGGGGGAGTTATTGGAACCACGCAGAGCAACTGCTCAATAAGATATGGGAGGATAAAGGAGTCAACATTAAAAACTCTGATAATAATTACCATCTCTCGATAAAAACGGGAGCAAAGTCCATGACTCACAAATACTCGCAAAATGCCGTAGATTTGCTTCAAAAAGTCCAAAATGGCGAAGAGTATAATTTAGATTTGTAAATGTTTTTTGTATGACCTGCGCAACCTAAGTAAAATCTTCTAAACCCTTTGGAAGTTCAGGTCATAAGCATTAAAGTCATGCAGATGAAGGCTACTTTATTTGTATAATTTTCGTCTTTTTCAGTTCAGCCAATTGTGCTCTAAGGTTGGTGTTTTCAAACTCTAACTCTTCTTTATCACTAAGAGCTTTAACGAGTCTGTCATTCAGATGATGCTGAGCTGCTGCAAAGTCTGCTAATTGCTGCCTAACGGTATCATACTTCTCTTTGTAGTTTTGCTTGATACGCTTTTGTTCGTTTAGCTTGGTGCGTACAGTCTGGATCTCTGGTTGGACTATTTCACCTTTGCCTGTCGCAATTTCAGCTTTGGTCTGTTTAACCTTCTCAACAAAATCAGGGTAGTAATAGCCACTGCCATTACCCAAATTCGCCTCTTCCTCGACAGCTCTAACACTAAGTTTACGGTGAGCGGGAATACGTTTAGGTTTTCCTTGTTTAATGCGCTCTAGAGCTGCCTCTAATACTAATAGTGTATTTTCGCTCTTGCTCATAAGTTAGCTACCTCCAAATCAGGTTCAAAAGGGGTAAAGGACATATCAAAGTCAGCCATGACTTTCTCTGCGGCTCTTACTTGAGTGACATAGTGGCTATGTTCACTTACCGAAATTTCTTCGCCAGATTCCATGTAAGCAACTAGACTGCGGTGCTTTTTCTGCCACCACTTAGCCTGCTGCTCGTCAATGATGCTACTTCCAGAGCCACAATCAACACAGAACTGGGGAGTGACCACACCGTCCATATCGCAATCATAACCAGATTTGCAATAGCTGTGCATTGAACCATGCAGTGTCAATTTGCCATCCTTTACTGCTTTATAGATAACGTCCCATGAGCTATAAATGGTCGGCACATCCCCTCGCATTTTCATGATTGCTTTGCCATGAGTCCCTGATAGCGTTTCATCAGAATGCCACTGTCTAAAGATTTTATTCGCGGTGGTTTCTGCATTGATTTCATCGAGTGCCTTTTGCACTTTCTCGTCCACTTTCAGGTCCCGTAGGCTCGCAAGTTTGCCACCATTGGTGTACCACTCGGTCATCGAGAGGTAGAGGTGCTTAAATTGTTGTTTGAGCGCAACCAAAGTACCTAGACGGTTTTTGATGCAGTAAAAAGCCAAGGTACGCCTAAACTGATGGGGTGTCATGTGCCATGGTTTTCCAACAATTACATCTTTTTTTACACGACTTGGTGAGCGAGGATTCGACTCAAGGCATTCAACGAAATCCTCTTCGGTTACAATGAAATTAAACTGATTACAAAAACGCTGTAGTCGGTGATTCCAGCCTGTAATCAATGTTGGGGGCTTGGAGCGGTATGCTTTATTTACCCAAATGGAGTCTTTGTATTTTTTATCTGGGTAAGTGGTTTCTTTGCGCCATTCTTCAGTTAATGTGGTCACAAACTTTATTGTTCCAAGACAGCCAATAACTGGTGTAATATTAACCTTAAATTCTCTACTTACGAAAATGTACCTTTTCCAAAGTAGAGCTTGTAAAATTTAAAGGTCGAATAGTTTGCGACTCACTTTTCGCGCACGAGGGGCATAAAGTCACGTATAAGCACCTTTTTGAGTGGATAAAAGGAACGATAGCCGTCCTATTCTAAAACCATGATATACCGGGTGGTTTAGCAGTGGCGTTATCCATTTTGGCGAACTCTATTCTACATAGAGTTGTATGTTGGCAAACTTTATTTTACCTACACACTTTTATTTTCATATTTCGGCACAACAAGGTACGGAGGCGGAAAATCGTGGATTTAACTGAAATGGCACTAGTAGCAGCAGTACTTTCAACTCTTGGTTTTGCAGTTACCCTTATACGGCATGTCTTGTTTAAAAGGGAGTTCTATAAACTAAAAGAGGACATGAAAAAACATACTCTTGAGCACGGTGTTAACGAGGAGCTATGGATTTTATTTGTTACGCGGTCACGGAAGATGCTTAGGTTCTGGAGGTAACATATGCTAAATAAAACAAAGTTTGAAAAAGTTCTAAGTAGAGTGATCAACAAAAACAGCGCTCGTTGCTCAAAGTGCAAGCGAATGTTTACTCAGCCATGTCATACCTTTGGTGGTCTCGATGCAGAGGGCAAAGTTCATAATGTAGCTCTATGCTGTAGAGACTATATTGTAGACATGCGCCATTATGGTGTTTATACAACCCTTCCAGTTAATACAGCAGAAGGTGAACGCCAGGCCAAAGAACTATTAGATTCCCACCCCAAAGACGCAAGCAGGTATTGACTGTTCTAGTGAAACAGCGAGCAAAACCAAGATTGCACCAAACGAACAAAGAGTAAAAGTAATTAAAAAACAGCCAGATACAAAGCCGTTCTAACAAAACAAAGACAAAATTCCCTTTATTGTCCCAAAAGAACACTCGAAGAGAAGCCAATGTGTAACGGAAAAGTTATTTTTGTTAGCCAGAGAGAGGCTGAGACTATTCACCCAGAGCCCGGAGTAGCAATGATTTCTATCACCGATCCGGGAAAACCTTTAGCTGAACTAGGTTCCTGGGAGCTGATATACAGAGATTCTTTTTTTGATGGAGGCTATAGTGAAGACGCTATCCACATCCATAAAGATGAGTTTCGAATGCGCTATTGTTCTTATATTGATTCAGAACAGGCAGAGAAACTAAAAAATTTCATATCTCAACTAATCTCTTCTGGAGTGAATAAAATCTACGTTCACTGCTATTTTGGTCGTTCACGCAGTGGAGCTGTTGCTAAATACCTGGTGGATCAGTTCGGTTTTGAAAGCAATAAACCAATTGAGAGCCCAAATATGACTGTATATAAATTGCTATGTAATCCAGTACGGTTTGAACCCTTGATCCAGCAATATGAACAAGCTGCTAAAGCTCCTAAAGAAGAAAAGCAACCAACAATATCCCAGAAGTTCGTAGATTTATTGATGGTAGCTTTAGGGCTTAAAAAATAATCAGTGAATGTGGCCCCTACTCTCGATACAACGTGCATGAAAAGAAGAGAAACCAACATGGAATATCACGCTAACAACATAATAACTGCGGAACAACAAGGAGAGCTGATCACCGCAGAACAGATTAAGAGCAGTATAAAAACTAACGCGGCATCAGCCTATTTACTTAGTCTCCGCTCAAAGCTTAGCCGTCAAAAAATGGGTTACTTCCTGAATAATGTAGCCAAAATGACGGGCAACCAAAGCATGTTTCATTGTGACTGGGGGACAATGAGACGCCACCATGTCCAGGGTATTATTGACTTGCTTATTGATGCAGGAAGAGCTCCAGACACCATTAACACCTATCTTGCTGGGTTAAAAGGCGTCGCTCTTGAAGCATGGACAATGAAGCAGATTGATATGGAAAGTTATCACCATATCAAGCAAATAAAGAATGTGCGTGGCGAAAGAATTCCCAAAGGGAGAGCGCTAGAACGTCATGAAGTTGCCCAGCTTTTCAAAGTGTGTGATGAAGACTCACGATGTAAAGGAGTTAGAGATAGTGCAATTTTTGGGGTGCTTTTAGGCTGCGGTTTAAGGAGAGGTGAAATAGTGGCCCTAGATCTAGGCCATATAAATTGGCGAGAACAAGCAATTACAGTTATGGGTAAAGGTAATAAAGAACGATTGGCCTTTATGCCCGACGGAACGCTTAGAAGATTAAAATTGTGGGTTAATGATGTTCGAGGTGAACAGCCTGGGCCTCTTTTTCCAAGAATTCGACGACATGATGATGTACAAGACAGTCGAATGACAGATCAGGCAATCTACGAAATCTTGAGAACTCGACGAATGGAAGCTGGGTTAGAGCATTGCTCTCCTCATGATTTGCGTCGGACTTACGCGAACGACTTATTGGAAACTGGCGTTGATATCATGACCTTAAAGGATATGATGGGACATGCTAGCGTTACTACCACTCAAAGGTATATTCGCATCAAAGATGAGCAAATGCGAAATGCAAGTAAGAGGTTGGTAATTTAACATGCTCGTATCATTTCTGACATGGTTTTTAGTTGGTTTGCTGCCCATTGTGCTGGTGGTCATTATTCAAAACCTTATTGGAAAGTTGTTAACCCCTATTGCGCTTCGCAATAAAGCCAGCCGGGGGGTGTACTTAGCTACAGCAGCTATTGGAGTGCCTATTCATGAACTCAGTCATGCTATTGCGGCGTTCCTTTTTCGGCACCGAATAACCAAAATAAAGTTTTTTGAATACACAGCTGGGCATGGCCGCTTGGGATACGTCGAGCATCAATGGAACGTGTTGTCACCGTTGCAAAATGTCGGGCTTTTCTTTATTGGTATTGCTCCTTTGATAGGAGCTGGTGCAGTCATATACTTAACTACAAAGCTAATGCTTCCAGGCTTATTGGATACGCTGGCTTGGCGCATAGTAGAAATTCCTATGGGAATAACGGGCGATCCAGTCAAAGATGCTTTCTATGCTGTGCAGTACGGCATTTCTGGTGCTGGTATTGCGATTCTTTCCGTGAGCTCGGAGCCTCAGTTCTGGCTCTGGATGCTGATCAGCAGCGTTGTGGCGTTTCACTCGACACCAAGCAAAGCTGATATGCAGAGCGCATGGAAGGGAGCGATAGCCGTAGGAGTGTTATTAACGGGGATTGTCTTCATTTTCGAGGCTTATTATCCACTAACCGAAATGGTGGTTGGTTATTGGCTTTACAGTGTATCTATTATGTCTGCCACAATTGTATTTTCTATGCCTTGGTGGGTAATATTGCTGATGATCGCTATGGTTTCAAAACGCTAGCTCTCTGTTTTTTTAGCTGTTCTCTCAAGCAAAGCGCTTTGGCGGAGTATTGCCAACACATCAGCAACCGTCATTTTCCATCCCATAGCAAGACGTCGAATGATAAACGAACCTAATTCAGTACGTTCTTGCGGATTAAACAAACACTGTTTAACCTGCCCTGCTTCTGATAAGGATAGTGAAATCCCTTCGGGTCCATTATGTTGTAATTTGAAACCTTTGTTACGCTTAGAACCGTGATAAGCCCCCTCAGATAAACGAGCAAGGCCGAACAGTACCTGAGTAAAGCTGGTAAGCTCATACCTTGTCAACTGGACGGAAATTTTTTCCTGCCAGTTTGCATCAGTGCCAAGAAGTGGCGCAATCTCGATTGTGACCGAAGGATATTCATCCTTTTGGGTCTCTGTATACTGGAACTGAACTACAACACGCTGGTATTTGTTATAGATTTTAAAAGCTTCACCAAACAATTTAGTTTCGCTCATAACTAATCTTTCACCTCAAGTTGCGACAATTTTTTCTTTGTACTGATATGAGCTTTGCGTTCGGAATTCAAATCAGATTCAAGTTTGCTTTTTGCTTTTGAAGTGGCCGCGTGAGCTGCTTTTTCGGTATCGAGAGCTTCGCTAATTGTCTCCAGTCGCCCCAACCCTTTCTCTGATTGCATAAGCCGCTCTTGAAGATGGTTAACTCTATCCTGAGTTGTTTGATGCGATTCTTTCTCTGCTTTTAAAGATTCACGGAGTGCTTCATTTTGAGCACTTATAGTCGCGTTTTGTGTTTCTGCTTGGGTGAGTTTTTCGCGGATATCTTTTAACTCAGAGCGTAGTTGTTCACGGTTAGATTGAGCCTCTTCTACCAGCTTACTGCTGTCCTCAAGACGCATCTCCGCTTTGGCTAAGTCTGTGGTTAATCGGTCAATCTGAGTTCGATGTTCAACAATCACCCTACTCTTTTCTTCTAGTTGATCACGCAGTGTCTGTTCAGTAGTAGTCCAAGATGATTTGGCCGCTGCATGTTGTTCGCTATGTTCCTGTGCCAACTGTTCTTTCTTTTGAACTTCAAATTGAAGGCGCTCTATTTTGCTTTCAGCATCAGCTAAGGCAGAAAGAGCCTCTGCTTCGGAACTTTTAGCAGCACGTAGCGTTTCTTCAAAGCGAGATTCAATAGCAGTTTGAAACCTGCCCATCTCTTTCATAAATGAGTCAGCAAATGCATCACTGAATCCCATTGATTCCATTAAATGAGCCTGGGATGCTTCGAGCTCTTCACGCCACTGCCTAACAAAGCCTAGAGCCGTTCCTTTGGAACCTCTGCCAAGTTCTGCGATCACTCGATTGCCGCTTATCTTTTCTCCGGAAGCATGTAGACGGTCACAGACACCTTTTACGTCTGAATAAGTCAATGCAGGACTTTGTTGCCGCTTTTCCATAATCATTTCTCTTCAAAAAAATCAAGTATACCGTCAATAGTATGCCAAATACGGTACAGTTACAAACAAGTGTACCTTTAATACGTTAGAATTGAATGGCGGTACAGTTTGATTGTTTTGCATCTAGATAAATAATCATAACAGACTGATATTTAAGGATGTTATTATGGTTTAAATCGAGAATGAACAGGTTGTAAGGTGTACCGATTACTGTACTTTCGGTACACCAGTTCTAAACCAACTCTTTAAGTGCGAGGTGTGATAAATGAGAAGAAAAAGTGGTGATTATCCACAATTGGTAAATGACTTAGTAATCAATACATTGTTACACCTTTATATGGAATGTAGCGATACACGTCGGTTTGTGCCTCTCCACCAGCGAAATGCGATTGTTATGCGTTATCTGAAATCCTTACTCAAAAAAGCAGCATACAAGGAGACAAGAAAAGATATTAAAGCTCTTATTTACGCTGGGCAGAAAGGTGACAAGTTGGAAGAGCAATTGTGGAGGCTCAAATCTCTTGTTAATAATTATGGCAATGATGTTGAAAAGTTTTACGGATTCCTCAACTTAATTGAGAGTACGTTAGCTATTTACAGTGAGTTATTTAAAGAAAATACTGCTGTCGTTTCGAATAGAGTTTATTTGTTAGCTGATCACATTGATAATGGCTTTGACGATAATGGGAGGCAAGTAGCCCCAATTGCTCTATCTGTGAACTCTTCAAAATGGAAGCAAATACCAGCGTTGGCCGAAGAACATGGTCATTTCTATATTGAGATTCTTGATAGTGATGAGAGTAAAGCAAACCTTTATGTTCACCCTGCCGCAATGAAAAGAGCCGTTCACAAAGAACATGAAAAGGAGTGTGACTGATGGCAGTGTAGGATGCAAACCGCTACTACACTGCCCTGAGTGCTAAGTTCAAGCACGATGTTTAGCTTTGAGGTTTTTCACATGCTTAAAGTTAGTTTTAAGCCCCTTTTCTAAACGTGCAGACTCTAGACTCTCATAAACACTATTAATGTCGATAAAAGAGCTTTCCTTGGATTGTTCATAAATGGGGTTCTAGGGATTTTCCCCTCTAAAAAGACATAATCCTCTGTAGACCACACCAATAAATGGCTGCGGAGGTGGGTTACTACTTATAAGTGTGGCAAATTAGGTAAATA
>NZ_JAWOWF010000063.1:0-23670 GCF_033340295.1 Vibrio sp. 1401 | reverse complement strand
TGAAACTCAGTATATTGTTTAATAATTATTCAATTTCGGACGACTTGGTTTTCTGTCCGAATTACGCAACAAAGCCCGAGTAAGATCAAAACTTCATCGGATAATTCTAAAGGTATCAGTTTCTTAACAGGTTTCGGTTTGCAGTTCGTTAATGTGAAAATCATTCTTTATGGAATTACCTCTATTTCTACGTTCGTACTGCCCCACACTCAGAATATCTACTGGATCTTAGCGACTAGCCTCATTCTTGCTTTGATCGCACTTCTTAGCAACGTAGTTTGGGCCGTTGCAGGAAAGCTACTTCAATCGCAATTCCAGAGATATGGCAAAGTCATCAATATGAGCTTAGCAGCAGCTCTGATCTATTGTGCGACACAGTTATTTACTTAAGTATATAGTTGTTCATCAAGAACAATATTGCTCTTCAACTTAGACGACTACGTTTATGTGAAGAGCAAATTCTGCTCTACAAATCGCTGCGGTTTCTCCTGCCCTTACTCGCTCCTCCCGCGCCTCCATACGGCAGTTTTTGAAGAAGTAGATTCAACGTAACTTAATCAACCTAAAGATACGAAATCTTGTTTAGCTATACATATACGGCCTTGGCGACCTCGGCAATAACTAAGTATTACTTAGTATACACAAATCAGAAAAACTAAGATAATCTTAGTCATCCAAGTCCTTCGTATGAACTTTAAGTGTTGTTTAATAACCCACTCCCAGCCCGCCTTAAGCATGCGCGTAAACAAGCGAATCTGTCCCAAAAAGCACTGGGCATCCGTATCGGCATGGATGATAGTTCTGCAAGTGCAAGGATGAATCAATACGAAAGGGAGCGCCATACTCCCGACGTAAAAACGCTCAAACTTATCGCAGATGAGCTAAACGTGCCTCTAAACTATTTTTTTTTGTGAAGATGAAATCACCGCTGAACTTGCTGTGAATCTCCACAAGCTGTCAAATGATGACAAGCAAAGAGTGCTTGAGAGCACAGCCCAGCTGATTGCGGACGCAATCGCCACGAAGTCGAGTACGTAATTGGGATTAAACGCCTAAGAATACGTATCAATACCAAAGAATCAAAGAGCATAACTAAGGGTTCAACATGGCTACAACAAAAGCACTTGTGGTTTTTTCCGGTGGGCAGGACTCTACGACCTGCTTAATCGATGCATTAAATACATATGATGAGGTTCATGCTATAACGTTTGATTATGGCCAGCGTCATTCAGATGAAATAGATATCGCTATCGAATTAGGTAAGCAACTTAACATCAAAAGCCACAAAGTCCTGGATGTAAAATCAATTAATGAGTTAGCGATAAGCTCGCTGACAAGAGACAACATTCCGGTATCTAATGACTTAAGCGACGCTAACGTACCCAATACATTCGTTCCAGGGAGAAACATTCTCTTTCTTACTTACGCATGTATCCATGCTTACCAGCTTGGCATTCAAGACATCATTACGGGAGTCTGCGAAACAGACTTTAGTGGTTACCCTGACTGCCGAGACAACTTTATTCGCTCTCTAAATCTCTCTTGCAATTTAGGTATGGATAAAGCCTTCAACATTAAGACTCCTTTAATGTGGCTTACTAAAGCCGAGACCTGGGCTCTAGCTGATAAGCACAATATGTTGGAGTTTGTCCAAAACAATACTTTAACATGTTACAACGGAATCGTTGGTAAAGGCTGTGGTGAATGCCCAGCGTGCCTACTGCGACAAAGCGGCTTAGAAGAATACTTAGCGAGCAAATAGTCTTTGTTAGCGGTAATAGCGCTGGGATAAAACCTTTTGCGTTAGCTTCTAAACGTTTTATCTCAGCGTGAAACTCCAGCCAACAGAGCTTCATTTTGATGCCGCCAGATTGGTGGCATCAATTAAATGCGAAACGATTGTCGAACCAAAGATAGCACCACACCACAGCAGCCAACACTGCTTAGCTTTTACAACGCTATAAATTGTTTAGATATATCGACAATGTTTCGATAGCAAAGCTACCAACGGCATTACTCGCGAAACCGGAATTAGATAGAAAAGCTACCTCGAATGATGACGAGTCTCTCGTCTAAGCAATACTCAAATATTTATGAGTTTGAACAGACAAACGCCAATTGCGGGCAATGCACGTATCAATACACAATTGCGTAGCACGAGGCTTCTGGCTAATTGGTTGTAGTGCAATGATAGTCTCGGCCGCTACGTTCGCATTTGCTAAAAGGTCATCAAGGTGGTCGATGTCTTTCTGGGTGCCGACTGGATGCTTAATCTCATTTGCTCGTTCTAACGCGCTATTAAGCACTGGCAATTTACCTTTCATTGCCAGTTTTGGTGACACTGTCACCCACGTATTTTCTGAAGTAATCACTTCTGATGTGCCACTGGTTTCAATTTGGCATTGGCACCCCATATCTTCAAACGCCTTTGTTAAAGGGCGCAGATCATAAATACAAGGCTCTCCACCAGTAATCACGATATGCTTAGCATTAAAGCCTTGCTGTTGGTATTGCTCTACGATGTTCTCGGCAGATGCAACACACCAAGTCGGAGAGTCTTCCGTTTTCACCAGAATATCGCCTATTTGACGTTGATCATTCTCATCTGCATACCACGTCTGTTTGGTATCGCACCATGAGCAACCAACCGGACACTCTTGAAGCCGAACAAAAACAGCAGGGACTCCAGTGAAAATCCCTTCCCCTTGGATGGTTTCAAACATCTCATTTAGCTTATACAACGCAGAACTCACTCAACTCATAACATTTCAAGGCGAAGACCATAATGGACACGCGTGTCTAGGTCAATTTAAACCAAAAATTAATTGTTAAAATAGACCATTTTGTAGTTTCATAGCGTAATGAATGCAGGTTTCTGGTTAACGTTAAACCAAGCCTTTTTCACTGACAGATCCCAAAAAACTTTAAGGTAAGAAATGATGTATAAACTGATCGCACTAGATATGGATGGCACGCTACTCAATAGTGATAAAGCCATTTCTGAAGAAAACAAACAAGCGATCGCAAAAGCTCGAGAAGCAGGCGTTACTGTCGTTCTCGCTTCTGGTCGCCCATTAGAAGGAATGCAAGACAAGCTCGACGAACTGAATATCCATTCCGATCGAGATTTTGTTCTTTACTACAACGGTTCGATGGTCAAGAACGTAGGCACAAACGACATCATCCACCAGCAAATCATAGATGGTAAAGCTGCAAAATTGGTGGCGCGAAAAGCCGAAGAGCTAGGTGCGTACGTCCATGCTTTTAGTCAAGTTCATGGTTTAATCACCAACGAACACAACCCTTACACCGATATTGAAGCAAAGATAAATGGCTTAAATGTCACCGAGATGAACTTCGAATCACTAGAAGACGATCATCCAATCATCAAAGCTATGATGGTTGCAGAGCCAAGCAAACTAACAGAAGTTATAGCAGCACTGCCAGCTGAAATGCGCGAAGCGTTTACGGTTGTTCAAAGCGCTCCGTTTTTCCTTGAGTTTCTTAACCCTGCGAGCAACAAAGGTATTGGTGTTGCCGCAATTGCCGAGTATCTGGGAATTAAACCGGAAGAAGTTATCTGTATGGGTGACGCAGAAAATGACCACCACATGCTGAAATACGCTGGCCTTGGTATCGCGATGGCAAATGCAATGGAAGAAACCAAGCAAATCGCTGACTACATTACGGCAAGTAATGATGAGCACGGTGTCGCTAAAGCTATAGAAAAGTTCGTGCTCAATGCATAGCCCTTTCCGCCATGTCTGTTGCGTTAAGCTTCTTACGTTTAACACCCCTAGCCGTCCAAGATAGGCAAGCGGCGTTGTTCGTGGACTAAACGTGTAAAAGCCTTGCTGTAATGCAAGGCTTTGTTTTTACTCAAATACTAATAGATAACAAATACAGCCATCAATCTAGCAACGTTTTGCTCGGTTGGTTTTCACAAGTCAGCTTCCTTGCAAGCAGCATAAATAACAACATTAATAATGGATAATGTAACGTCGACAAGACTAATGACCACAAACCGCTAAACGATACGATATTAGCCGAGTACAAATAGAGTTGATCAACAAGCAACAATGCCAGCGTTACAAAGATCATCTGCCGAGTATCTAAATGTGCTTTCGACTCTTTAAATGTCATGACCAACGCTGATGCAGTGATTAAAATTGCTAGCCAGCGACCAAACACAGGTAATGGCCAGATGACGGAGATGACCGCTGTTGCCGCAGTCATAACGAACCAGACGCCTTTTGAGCTTAGAACTTGATCAACGTTCACATCTTGATTTGTCTCCAGTCGAAGAACATGCCAAGCCACCAAGCTGCCTAACAGCGCGCCAAATAACATATCTAAAATAAAGGCACTGCCGAGGAAAAACTTACCTAACACCACAGTAAGAGTGATGAACACGAAGACTGCCGTTGTTCCATTCAAACCAAAATACTGGGTTCTATGAAACAAGAACGTCAGCACACAAAACCACACAGCGATAGGCAAGCTAGGAAAACTAAAGCCAAAGCTGTGCGTTAACTCCATCATTGGTATATAGACATGTGGGCGCGGTAGCGAAAAGCCTTGTTGAGCGACAAGCACCATAAGCGACGTTGCACTAATTGCGAAAAAGAGTCGGTACACAAACCGGCTACCAAAGCGCATCATGGCAAAAGGAAATAGAAAGAGTAATACCGTTGGTTCTGTCAGATCTATAACGAGTTTCGAGATCTGACTAGCTACCTCGTAACTCGTTTCTGACAACGCCCCTACCCAACTCTGTAAATCTATCAGCCACGCCAATTCAACCTGACGAAATGAAGGCGCGGATTCGATCAGCTGAGTAACATAAGATACTGATTGCTTGGTAGCTTGATCAAAAAACTGAGTGACTTGTGGCCATTGCTCAGGATAACGATACAAAGATGATGGTAATTCAGATGGGCTAAGCAGCATCGCTGACGCAACTTCTACTCCATAATGAGGGGCAAACCAAATAGGCAGTTCATTTCCACCTAAAGAATTATTCATAGAAAAAGCGATAATGTCAGAGTCTGATATACAGTCGTAAAAAACTGCAGTGTCCGTTCTGCCAAGCTCCTCTCCAACCGTAACCACTATACCGGTTTCTTCCCACGTTTCTCGTTGAGCAGCAACTTGTGGAGACTCACCATCAATGATGGTTCCGCCAGGTAGAGAAATCTTATCCGTTAATACTTCATGAA
This sequence comes from Vibrio sp. 1401, assembly GCF_033340295.1. Lineage (NCBI taxonomy): Bacteria > Pseudomonadati > Pseudomonadota > Gammaproteobacteria > Vibrionales > Vibrionaceae > Vibrio > Vibrio sp. 1401. The sequence continues at coordinate 18,451 of NZ_JAWOWF010000063.1, read as the reverse complement.
CTAGCACTAACTTGTCATCAGCGCGAACAATACAGAGCGCTCCTTTAACTTCGCTCGCAGTGGCTTTAGCCGTAGAGATCGGTGAAACAGGTAACAAAATAAAACAAAGGATGAGTAATAACAGCTGTCTCAACACAAAATATGACCTTAAATAAACATAATGATAACCAATGAATCATGGCAGTTAATCTTATCTTTTTCGACAAAAATTAAGTAACGAGTTATGCCAAACTGAGTTGATCGCGTAAAACCTGAACTCAACGCTCACTGGAGAATAATTTAATGCAAACCTGACAAAAATCAGACAAAATATAAAATGTTGATCGCAATTCTGCCAGTTATATAAAGATAACGTCAGGACAAAGTCATACACATTTTGTGGGTTCTCATAGTTGACACAATAAAAAAGGGCTTATTATTCGCAAACAATAAACCCCAGTTATGATAACTATGTACTGATCGTTGAAACCAAGAATGAATCTTATCTCATGGTCAACGAATCAAATTCACTGGCCCGATCGTTAGTTAGACGTGCAATTCTCATCGCCTACTTTTTGCCAAACACCCCAAGGCCCTGAGTCTGCTGGGTTATCACCTTGAGTCCACCACTGCGCTTGCCAAACTTTACCATTCCAAGTGACCGTATCTCCTTTGAGATACACTAAGCTGGCTTGCCATACAGTTGTACAGCTATCTGTGGGAGGCGTTGTCATCGTTTTCGCTTGAGCAGATACTAACGCTTGGTATTGTGTGCTGGTCTTATCAACGTTGAAGTTCAAAGCCACTCTTGCTTCTCCGCTCTGAGTAGCACCAAATTCAACATCAACACGACAACTTGCATTCATTGCTAACGTCGCCTGAGAGCACTGATCATTGGCAATAACAGCTGCATCAGTAACACCCGAAGCAAACGCGCGAACATTTTCCACAGTGAACGTGGTGTTCCCTGAATTCTGGATAACAAAGCTATGTTGCTGTAACTCCCCAACATTAAATGATGCCAGTGTCTGTTCGGTGGTGTATCCAACAGAAACATTTTCTTTTGGTGGTGTTGCTGTTCCGATAACACCATCGACAAAATTGCGCATAGCAGCGATATCGCTATAAACCCCATACATACCAGGACGAGCACAACCTATTCCCCAACTGACCACACCAAGTTGAGTAATTACACCACTGCGATTAATGACGATTGGACCACCACTATCTCCCTGACAAGAATCTATCCCACCTTGAGGAATACCCGCACAGAATGACACTTCTCCAACCGTTGTGTAGTTGCCACCGGCTTGACGGCAAGTCATATCCGACACAAGTGGGACGTCAACCTCTTGCAATCGAGACGGAGAGCTTCCTCCTTCAGAAGTTCGCCCTAAGCCAGCAACACTAAGCCAATCTCCGATGCTCGCGTATTGCGTTAGACTGCCATTCGCAATCTCAACTGAAGAAACACCTTGAGGTACAGAGTCGAGCTTCAATACCGCGAGGTCATGAGAAAGCGTCGCGCGGCGATATGCCGGGTGCATATGGATCTCACTGACGTTTGCACGAACACCGTCACTACCGTTATAAACAACGCCACCGATTTTAACCGCTATCTGATTCGGAGAATCACCCTCAACACAATGCGCAGCAGTCAGGACGTAACCATTCCCGATATAACTGGCCCCACAATATGATCGGTTACCATAACGACTAACAATTTGGGTGTAGAATTTCCAGTCACGTGGGTCGGCAGTTACTCCGCCTACGATCTGGGGTTGGATAGTATGATTTTGCGCCTGTGACAAATCATCAGCACTTGCGAACATTGGCAAAACGGCTAAAGCAAGTAACGATTTTATTAGTTTCAAAATATTGTCCTCTTGTTTTTGTAAGCACGATCCTCGTGCTACTAATAAACAAGCAGACAAAAACGCCGATACCAATGTGGGTGCATATCAATTTGTTAACATTGCAAGCAACTTATAGAGAAAAGTCTATTGACGAACTGAATGATTTCAATTAGATAGAACCTAAATCACAATATTAAAGTTAAATACGATTATTCGTTCAGCGGTTTTCTTAAATAGTGGATATGATGTGCAAATCCTTGTTTTTCATACAAAGATATTGCGCCCTGGTTAAAATGCCATACTTCAACAAACATCTGTTTTGCACCGTAATCAGAGAACGTTGACTCAATTTTATTAATCAATGCCTGCGCCGTACCTTGTTTTCGATATTCAGGCAGCACATAGAGCTCATCCACACTTCCCATCATAACTGGCTGGCTGACGGTAGAAATAAGTTCACAGAAGTGACCAGAGATAAAGCCAAAAATTTCATCTCCCTGTTTTGCTACGTAAACAAGGCACTCAGGGTCATCAATATATCGAGCAATGCTTTTTTCTTGTTCTATCTCCTCTGCCGTTTTGAAAAGCTCAGGAGATTGAAGATGATGCTCATCATGAAGCTCGAACATAAGATCGTTGAGCAACTCTAGGTCGCTAAAACACGCAGGTTTAATCGCAAACGTGGTCATACAAAGGGTCACTAAAAATGGAATGGCTGTAGTTTGTGAGGAAAACGTCGTATTGGCAAGTCACAAATGCTTTCACGATACGTTTGTACTGTTTGAACAACAAAAAGGCCCCTGCACTTAATAAACGTACAGAGGCAGAACCAACCAACAGAGTTCGAGGATCAGGGGTTAGTTAGAATTGAGTTTTTCTCAGCGTCGTAGCACTCGCTCAATTTCGTTCAAGCTACTTGGGTCATCAATCGTTGACGGAACGGTGTATTTTTCACCATCAGCTATTTGACGTATAGTTCGACGCAAAATTTTACCTGAACGTGTTTTCGGTAAACGGTCTACAACCAACGCATGCTTGAAGCAAGCAACTGCACCTATCTCACTACGCACTTTGCCCACAAGCTCACCTTCAAGGTCTAGCTCATCCACTTTTACACCGTCTTTTAGTACCACAAAGCCAAGTGGAAGCTGACCTTTTAGATAATCGTGGATACCAACCACCGCACATTCTGCAATCGCTGGGTGGCCTCCTACTATTTCTTCCATTTCACCTGTCGACAATCGGTGTCCCGCGACATTAATCACGTCATCAATACGTCCCATAATAAACAGGTAACCGTCTTCATCCAGATAGCCACCATCACCTGACACGTAGTAGCCTGGGAATTGGCTAAGATAACCAGTTTCAAAACGGTCATGATTACGCCAAACCGTTGGCAGACAGCTTGGTGGTAGCGGACGTTTTAATGCGACAAAGCCTTGTAGGTTAGGCCCGACAGCCTCTCCAAGTTCATTCAGAATCTCGACCTGATAACCCGGAATGGGCTTCGTCGAAGAACCAGCTTTAACTGGCATCATTTCGACACCTGTCGGGTTGCCCGCGATGGCCCAGCCCGTCTCGGTTTGCCACCAGTGGTCAATAACGGGCTTGTCCGCTTTGCTCTGAACCCACTCCAGTGTCGGAGGGTCAAGGCGTTCTCCCGCCATAAAGATGGTTTTCAGATTCGACAAGTCGTACCGTTTTAAGTGCTCGCCTTCCGGGTCCTCTTTCTTAATCGCACGAAACGCCGTTGGTGCAGAGAACAACGCATCTACTTTATATTCATCACACACTCGCCAAAATGCGCCAGGATCCGGTGTTCGAACAGGCTTGCCTTCGAATAGGATGGTAGTGCAACCGTGAATCAGTGGAGCGTAAACAATGTAAGAGTGCCCGACTACCCAGCCCACATCAGATGCCGCCCAAAAGACGCCATCTTGAGGAATGTTATAGATTGCGCTCATGGAGTACTTCATCGCGACAGCATGGCCACCGTTATCACGCACAACGCCTTTCGGCTTACCTGTCGTACCCGATGTATAAAGTATGTAGAGCGGATCGGTTGCTAACACCGGAACACAACCATGTGGCAGCGCTTGGTTGTACTCTCGCTGCCAATCTAAGTCTCTATCTTGGTTTAGCTCAGCGTCGCACTCTGGACGTTGGAAAACAAACACTTTCTCAGGCTTCCAACGGCTGTCCATAATGGCTTTGTCTACCATTGGTTTGTATGGAATGACTTTGTTGATCTCAATCCCGCACGACGCCGTCATGATCACTTTCGGCTCTGCATCTTCAATTCGTACAGCAAGCTCATTAGGAGCAAAACCGCCGAATACTACGGAATGAATCGCCCCCAAACGCGCGCAGGCAAGCATCGCCATTGCGGCTTCTGGGATCATCGGCATATAAATAACGACTCGGTCGCCTTTTTCAACACCTTGAGCAGACAGCATGCCAGCAATTTTTGCTACTTGGTCACGTAGGTCGCTATAGGTGTACGTGGCTTTACGGCCTGTCACTGGCGAGTCATAAATGAGTGCAGTATTATCACCGCGTCCTTGCTCGCAATGGTAATCTAATGCTAACCAGCACGTATTCATTACACCATCTGGAAACCAACGTTCTATGCCGTTTTCACCAGATTTCAAGATAGTTTTAGGAGATTCGAACCAATCGAGATTCTCCGCTTGAGCGCGCCAAAAACTCTCCGGTTCATTCTTCGCCCATAAGTATTCTTTTTCGTATGAAGACATATTGCTTCCTCCAGTATGTCCTGACATTGCTCTCGTTCTACTCAAAGATCGCTCTTTTAATCCAAAGATCGTCTCTTTTAATCGAAGACATAGAAGGGTACACGCACAAATCCCTCCATCAGTATTCTCGCACTTCGGCTCATAATGGCTTTTTTCACCACCCAGCCCTGCTCAGTTTGTTTCGCTTGTGCCCCAACTTTTAACGTTCCTGACGGATGACCAAAAGTCACGGACTCTTTTTCACCGCCACCAGCGGCTAAATTCACTAACGTTCCGGGCACACACGCAGCAGAAGCAATAGCAACGGCTGCTGTTCCCATCATTGCATGATGTAGCTTGCCCATCGACAGCGCGCGAACGAGCACATCAATATCCGACTCATTAACGGCTTTACCACTTGAAGACAGGTAACTTTTCGGTTTAGAAACATACGCTATTTTCGGCGTATGTTGGCGTGTTTGAGCTTCTTCTAAATCAGAAATCAGGCCCATTTTTAACGCGCCATATGCGCGGATGGATTCGAACATCGCTAATGCTGTGTCATCGCTGTTGATATCGTCTTGCAGCTCGGTGCCCTGATATCCTATCGATTCAGCATCAATAAAAATGGTTGGTATGCCCGCGTTAATAAAGGTCGCGTTGAACGTACCCACATCCGGCACCACCAAATCATCAACTAAGTTGCCCGTTGGGAACATACTTCCTTCGCCATCGGAAGGATCAACAAAATCCACTTGAATCTCTGCCGCTGGAAACGTGACACCATCGAGTTCAAACTCTCCGGTTTCTTGGACGAAACCATTGACGATTGGCACGTGAATCAAAATCGTTTTGCTTATGTTCACTTGCCAAACACGCACCGTCACAATTCCATTTTCTGGAATGCGGTCTTGTGGGATCAGACCAGCATGAATGGCGAAAGGACCGACAGCGGCAGACAAGTTGCCGCAGTTACCACTCCAATCGACGAATGGTTTGTCGATCGACACTTGGCCAAATAAGTAGTCAACATCGTGATCGGCTCTGCTGCTGCGCGAAACAATCACTGTTTTACTGGTGCTTGACGTCGCGCCCCCCATGCCATCAATTTGCTTCGCGTAAGGATCAGGGCTGCCAATAACGCGTAGCAACAGTTTGTCACGTGCGGCTCCAGCCACTTGCGCTTCTTGAGGCAAATCCTCTAGGTTGAAAAAGACACCTTTACTCGTGCCGCCACGCATGTACGTCGCGGGCACTTTTATTTGGCTTGTTTGATTCGGAGTATTATTTGACATACGCACTCCTTATTGTGCCAAGAAATCTTGCGCGAAACGCTGCAGAACACCGCCTGCGTTGTACACGTGAACTTCGTCAGCGGTATCTAAGCGACAAGTAACCGGAACATCGACTTTATCGCCGTTGCTGCGTGTGATAACCAGCGCTAAATCAGCGCCCGGCTTGATTTCTCCAACCACGTCGTAAAGTTCCGTACCATCCAGCTCTAGCGTATTGCGGTTAACGCCCGACTTAAATTGCAGTGGTAGTACGCCCATGCCAACCAAGTTAGTACGGTGAATACGCTCAAAGCCTTCAGCAACAATGGCTTCTACGCCCGCCAGTCGAACGCCTTTTGCTGCCCAGTCACGGGATGACCCCTGACCGTAATCCTCGCCAGCCACCACGATCAATGGTTGTTTACGATTCATGTAGGTTTCAATCGCTTCCCACATACGAACCACCTGCCCTTCTGGCTCTACACGCGCCAGAGATCCCTGCACGACTTCGCCGTTTTCCTTCACCATTTCATTGAACAACTTTGGGTTAGCGAAGGTCGCGCGTTGCGCCGTTAAGTGGTCACCACGGTGAGTCGCGTAAGAGTTGAAATCTTCTTCTGGCACACCCATTTTCGCTAAGTATTCACCTGCTGCGCTGCTTGCGAGAATCGCGTTGGATGGTGATAAGTGATCAGTGGTGATGTTGTCGCCCAGAATCGCCAATGGACGCATGCCAGACAATGTTCTTTCTCCCGCTAGCGCACCTTCCCAGTACGGTGGTCGGCGGATATAGGTACTCATCGGACGCCAGTCGTACAGCGGGTTGGGATTTTGCTCTTGATCATTCAGCTTAAACATCTGAATGTAAACTTGCTTAAACTGCTCAGGTTTAACATGAGTACCGACAACTGCATCGATCTCTTCATCGCTTGGCCACAAATCATTTAAGTAAATTGGTTTGCCATGTTGGTCAGTGCCCAGTGCATCGCGCTCGATATCAAAACGAATCGTACCGGCCAGCGCATAAGCGACAACCAATGGTGGTGAAGCCAAAAAAGCTTGTTTGGCGTACGGATGGATTCGACCATCAAAGTTACGGTTACCAGAAAGCACCGCTGTCGCATATAAATCACGGTCGATGATCTCTTGTTGGATTTTTGGATCCAGCGCACCACTCATACCGTTACAAGTTGTACATGCGTAACCAACAATGCCAAAGCCAAGCTTCTCTAGCTCTGGTAACAAGCCCGCTTCTTCCAGATACAAGCGTGCAACTTTAGAACCCGGAGCAAAAGACGATTTCACCCAAGGTTTACGTACAAGACCAAGTTCGTTGGCTTTCTTCGCGACAAGGCCAGCAGCAACCACGTTTCTTGGGTTACTGGTATTCGTACATGAGGTAATAGCAGCGATGATCACTGCACCATCTGGCAACTCGCCTTCTTTCTCTTCCCACGCTCCAGAAATACCGCGCTGTGCCAACTCAGAAGTTGGTAAACGACGATGAGGGTTTGACGGACCAGCCAAGTTACGGCTAACTGATGATAAATCGAACTCAAGTACGCGCTCGTAAACGGCGCTATAAAGACCGTCTGCCCAAAGACCGGTTTGTTTTGCGTAATTTTCTACTAAAGCAACTTGTTCTTCATCTCGACCAGTTAGTTTCAAGTAATTGATGGTCTGCTCATCAATATAAAACATGCCAGCTGTTGCGCCGTATTCTGGTGTCATGTTTGAAATCGTTGCGCGGTCTCCGATCGTTAGATCACGTGCGCCTTCTCCGAAGAATTCAAGATATGAAGATACCACTCGCTCATTACGCAGAAACTCAGTAATCGCGAGGACAATATCCGTTGCGGTAATGCCCGGTTGACGTTTACCCGTCAGTTTGACACCGACAATATCTGGTAGACGCATCATTGATGGTCGGCCAAGCATGACGGTTTCTGCTTCCAGACCACCGACACCTATCGCAATAACACCAAGAGCGTCTACGTGAGGTGTGTGACTGTCCGTACCCACACAGGTGTCTGGGTAGGCAATGCCCTGCTTTGCTTGTACCACAGGAGACATTTTTTCCAAGTTGATTTGGTGCATGATGCCATTCCCAGCTGGAATCACGCTGACGTTTTCAAACGCTGTTTTACACCACTCGATAAAGTGGAATCGGTCTTCATTACGGCGCTCTTCAATCGCGCGGTTTTTGTCGAAGGCATCAGGGTCAAAGCCCGCATGTTCAACCGCTAAAGAGTGGTCAACGATCAATTGTGTCTCAACCACTGGGTTCACTTTTGCAGGATCACCGCCCTGATCTGAAATGGCATCGCGCAGACCCGCTAAATCGACTAGAGCGGTCTGACCAAGAATGTCATGACAAACAACGCGTGCTGGATACCAAGGAAAATCAAGATCTCGTTTGCGTTCAATTAACTGTTTCAGGCTATCTGTCAATGTGTTCGGGTCACAGCGGCGGACCAGCTGCTCAGCTAGCACGCGAGAGGTATAAGGGAGTGTTTCATAGGCTCCAGGAGAAATGGCATTGACGGCTTCGCGTGCATCAAAATAATCCAGTTGAGTTCCCGGAAGCGGCTTACGATATTGGGTATTAATATTTGTGTTCATGGTTTGCTTCCATTCAGTCTTTACATCTTGCCTTCATCAAGGTTTTCCATTGCTCCAGAAACACAGTGATGAGAGGATCTCCTTCCTCTGTTAGAGAGAATGACAAAGGAAGGAGGTGGTCAACCAAAGCATATAATGCCCTCGTTGACCTTCGCGCTAGCGATTCTCGATAGGCACCCATTCTTGATGATCTGGGCCCGTGTAATCAGCACTTGGGCGAATGATGCGGTTATTGGCACGTTGCTCATAAACGTGTGCAGCCCAGCCCGTTAAACGACTCATCACAAAGATTGGGGTGAATAGTTTGGTTGGAATGTCCATGAAGTGGTAAGCCGATGCATGGAAGAAGTCCGCATTACAGAACAGACCTTTCTCTCGCTTCATCACTGATTCAACACGCTCAGAAACCGCATATAGATGTGTATCACCAACTTGTTTCGATAGCTCTTTGGACCAGCGTTTTATTAAGGCGTTGCGAGGGTCACTTTCACGATAAATTGCATGACCAAATCCCATGATCTTGTCTTTATTGGCTAGCATTTTCATGATGTTCGCTTCCGCCTCATCGGGCGTTTGCCAATCTTCAATCATTTCCATCGCCGCTTCGTTTGCGCCGCCGTGAAGTGGTCCACGAAGCGTACCGATTGCTGCCGTGATACAAGAATGGATGTCTGACAACGTTGATGCACAAACGCGTGCTGCGAATGTAGAAGCATTAAACTCATGTTCAGCATAAAGAATAAGCGAGCAATGCATCACTTGTTTGTGCAGCGCAGATGGCGCTTTGTCTGTAAGTAATCGCAAGAAGTAACCACCGATGCAATCTTCAGTCTGATCCTCGGTGTTGATACGCACGCCATCATGACTAAAGCGGTACCAGTAACAGATGATGGCAGGGAACAAGGCTAGCATACGTTCGGTTGCTTTCAGTTGCTCCTCGAAGCTCATTTCCTGCTCTAGGTTACCCAATACAGAACAACCCGTGCGCATCACGTCCATTGGGTGTGCGCTTGCAGGAATCAACTCTAAAGCTTGTTTTAGCTCGGCTGGCAAACCTCTAAGGCTGAGTAGGTGTGTCTTGTACGCATCAAGTTCTTGTTGATTCGGCAAGTGACCGCGTAACAGAAGGTGAGCCACTTCTTCAAACTGTGCGTTGTTCGCAAGATCAGTAATATCGTATCCACGATAAGTTAAACCAGTTCCCGTTTTTCCGACAGTACATAAAGCTGTGCTTCCTGCGCTTTGACCACGAAGGCCTGCGCCACCTAATTCTGCTTTATTTTCTGCAGTTTGAGACATTGTTTGAACTCCTTTTCTGTCTGACTTTTCCCTCTCTGGGGTGTTTTTAGCCAAACGAATTTCACGTTATTAGATGAGATAAATTCCGATTATCTTTTTCTTGGGCTTCCGTTTATTTTTGCTTTTCCCCCGCTATTTCCCTTCAGAGAATAACTGGTCAAGTTTGTCTTCATAGTCGTGGTAATTCAGGTGCTGATACAACTCTTTACGTGTTTGCATCGAATCAACCAGTGCTTCCTGATTACCCACTTCTAGCAAATGTTTGTAGACCGTTTCAGCAGCTTTGTTCATGGCACGGAACGCACTTAACGGATAAAGCACCATGTCCACTTGTGCTTTCGCTAGCTCATCGCAGCCATACAGCGGTGTCGCGCCAAATTCTGTAATATTCGCCAGAATAGGAACGTGCTTTCCGGTCGCTTGCTCAAGCGCATTTGAAAACTGAAGGTACTGGTCCAGCTTGTTCATCGCTTCTGGGAAGATCATGTCTGCGCCAGCTTCCACACACGCAATCGCACGCTCGATTGCGCTGTCCATGCCTTCAACAGCTAACGCGTCAGTACGAGCCATAATCACGAAACTTTCATCATTGCGTGCATCAACCGCGGCTTTTACACGATCAACCATCTCTTGCTGGCTGACTATTGCTTTGTTCGGACGATGACCACAACGTTTCTGTGCGACTTGGTCTTCCATGTGCACCGCTGCCGCGCCCGCTTTTTCCATCGCTTTGATCGTGCGAGCAATGTTAAATGCACCGCCAAAACCCGTGTCGATATCAACCAAAAGAGGCAAATCACATGCGTTAGTGATGCGGTCAACGTCAACCAAAACGTCGTTTAATGTTGTGATACCGAGATCCGGCAATCCGTATGACGCATTTGCGATACCGCCACCAGACAAATAGATCGCTTGGTGACCCAAGTTTTTTGCCATCATGGCGCAATACGGGTTTATAGTGCCGACAATTTGTAGTGGATTATTTTGTTCAATGGCGAGTCTGAATTTCGCTCCCGGTGTTAAGCTCATGACGAATTCCTTCTAGTCTTTGTCTAAACTTTCTGTATGTATAATTTGAGATTGGATGAGCTTTCGACTTCCTGATATGTGTCTTCTCATCAACATTTCTGCAAGCTCTTCATCGCGATTGCGAATGGCTTCCAAAATGAATTTGTGTTCGGTGAGCGCCTCATTCGGGCGAGATTGTGCACGTGGCGACTGGTAACGATACATCCGTAATAAGTGATAGAGTTCATCACACAGCAGAGATATTAACTTACTGTTTCTGCTCGCTTGGATGATGCGATAGTGAAAATCAAAGTCACCATGTTGATGGAAGTAAGACGCGCCTTCCATTTGGTCTATATGCTTGGAATGTGTCGACAATAGCATTTCCAAGCTTAAGAGCTCTTCTTGCGTAATGTGTCGCGCAGCTAACCTTGCCGCCATGCCTTCCAATGCTTCTCGAACGGCATAAAGTTCTATCAGCTTTTCCGGAGAAAAAGTGGTCACTCTAGCCCCAACATGAGGAATTCGCTCGATGAGCCCTAGCCCCTCTAAGCGCATCAATGCTTCACGCAAAGGCCCACGACTGACTTGATATTTCTTTGCTAGCTCAGGCTCTGATATCTTATGGCCAGGCTTCACGTCGCCATTAACAATGACTTCAATCAGTGTTTCGGTCAGCGTTTCGGATTTGGTGTGTTCTTTCTCAGAACCCAGCACTTTATAACGAGCTTTCAACTCAGAGTTCATATTCAGATACTCTTGTTACCGACATCGAAATGTCTACAATTTCTTAACCTGAATATAAAGTAGTCGATCAAAGTGTCGACAATCAAGTAAATTGTCGACAATTTAGACTAAGGTCGTAATTTAAATGGGCCAAAAATGCCTATTAAGTGCCGTTTTTAGCAGAAATCAAGAATGGGAAATTCATATTGTCGACAACTTATAAACCTTTAAGCTTATGATCTAAAAACTAAAAGCTCAGCTGTCGAACAATAATCGGATAAAAAACTATTCTTTAGGTACAAATTGATCAAAGACTTGTTGCGAAGTCATCTTTTGTGAAGCGGAATTGAGGTCATAATAAGCTGGCTTTTCATCGGTAAAAATCTCTAAAGTGAGTTTGAAATCTGGGTTATCGAACAAACCAGCGGAAAGAATGTACTCACCTGTCGGCAACAAATGATAGAAAAGGTTTGTGCCGCATTCGCCACAAAAACCTCTCACCGCCCAGTCAGACGATTGATAACGCTTTGGCTCGGCCCCCTTAAACGTTACGTTAGGACCACAATGCACCGCATGGAGTGCGCCACTCGACCATTTTCGACACATAGAGCAATGGCACAGGCTAACCTCATTTTTAACCTCAGCGATGACTTCAATTGCGCCGCACAAACACGTCCCTTTCATTCTCTTTTCCTCGTTCATTTTCCGTCATTTTATTATGGCCTACCAAAGCGTAAAGCCGCGTGACCTAACACCAACTTCTCGCCGTGAACTTTATGAACAAAATAACCGAAATGCTCAATATTCTCTTTATATCTCTTTTACAGACAGATATTTAACACTTAATTAACCTTTACACCAAGTTCAGCTTTAACGCTTACAAGGCATGACAACTGAGCAAAAACAATAAGGCTCAACTAAATAGAGTCGCTAACATAAGGAACGTGAACATGTTAAAGGTACTCAAACCAACGCTCGCCGCTTCAATCATCGCAGCTTCATTTTCATTCAACGCTCTTGCTGCAGATATTGAAAAAATGCACTTTCTTATCCCTGGAGGTGCCGGTGGCGGTTGGGACATGACCGCCCGAGGTACTGGTGATGTATTAATAAAATCAGACATCGTCGAAACCGTATCATTTCAAAACCTATCTGGTGGTGGCGGTGGCAAAGCAATCGCACATTTGATTGAAACGGCTGATCGTCAAGAAGATACACTCATGGTGAACTCAACACCGATCGTCGTTCGCTCGCTCAGTGGGATCTTCCCACAATCTTTCCGCGACTTGACTCCTGTTGCCGCAACGGTTGCCGATTATGGCGCCATTGTTACATCAGCCGATTCTCCTTATAGCTCTTGGGAAGATGTCGTTAAAGCTTTTAAAGAAAACCCACGTAAGGTGAAGGTTGCTGGTGGCTCTGCTCGTGGTTCTATGGATCATTTGGTTATAGCAGCGGCTTTCAAAGGTGAAGGTTTTGATGCGCGTAAAGTTCGTTACATTGCCTATGATGCAGGTGGAAAAGCCATGGCAGCCCTACTTTCAGGCGAAACACAACTGCTCTCTACAGGGCTAGGTGAAGTACTCGAAATGTCTAAGTCTGGGCAAGTGAAAGTGTTAGCGATTACAGCACCAAAACGTTTAGAAGCTGCGCCTAACATTCCAACTCTCACCGAATATGGTAATGAAACTGTCTTTGCTAACTGGCGTGGATTCTTTGCAGCACCAGGCACAAGCCAAGAAAAGCTAGATGAATGGAATGCCGCATTTACTAAAATGTATAACACCGACGAATGGCAAGTCGTTCGAGACCGCAATGGTTGGATCGACAACTATAAAGCGGATAAAGCATTCTTCGCGTTTCTTGAAGATCAAGAGCAACAGATGGGTGACTTAATGCGCGAGTTAGGCTTCCTGAAGTAACAGTCGAATTGGGGTCCCTCAGATACCAACCTCAATGAATAACGTAGGTTGGTATTTCCCCATTGTATTTGCACTCTAAGTTTCACCGCATCTGGACATTGTCGACAATCGGCATGCACACTCCTTTGTTTATATACCCAAAGCGGCTCGACTAGCAGCGAAATGCTTAATTGTTAATGGTTTAGTTTATTCATTGACGTCCATATGCGGTCTTTTTTACTTTTGTTAGGAGTTGAATATGCCTCGTTCAACCAACTTTTTCACCAAAGAGTATTTGCTCTGTCGTGACCGCGTCGGCGCAATGATCTTTCTACTCTTCTGTCTTTGCTACGGTTATCAAACCTCGCAGATTCCATTGTTTCCAGGTGATGAGTATGAACCATTCACCGCACGTACTCTGCCAACCATCCTGACTTACGTTGGTGTCGGCCTTTCTTTGCTATTGCTGGTGACAGGACAACCAGATAAACAAAGTGGCGCAGTGCTGACCTTCAATTGGAAGTTACTGATTGCCTTTTTAGTTTTAATGGCACTCTACGGCGTGGGCCTGACGTACTTAGGTTTTGTGATAGCTACTGGCTTCTTTTTATTGGCTGGCTTTTATCTGCTCGGGGAAAGACGTAAACCCGTTCTGTTTGGCGCGTCGTTTCCATTCGTGATCGCGTTCTACTTATTACTCACTCAAGGTTTGGACATCTATCTCGAACCGGGTTTGATTTTCACCATCTGGTAGTCAAAGAAAGGACTGAATTATGTTAGATGGAATTCTACAAGGTTTATCCACCGCAGTAATGCCAATGAACATTATGATGGTGATCGTTGGTTGCTTCGTCGGTACATTTATCGGCATGTTACCTGGACTTGGGCCGATCTCAGCCATTGCTTTGATGATCCCAATTACTTATGGCCTAGAGCCCTCCTCTGGCCTTATTTTAATGGCGGGTGTTTATTACGGTGCGGTATTTGGTGGTTCTACATCGTCGATTTTAATTAACGCGCCGGGTTGTTCTTCAACCGTGGTCACAGCATTCGACGGCTACCCAATGGCTCAAAAAGGCCAGGCAGGTAAAGCATTAGCTTTGGCAGCTTATTCGTCTTTCACTGGCGGTACGCTATCTGCCATTATGTTGCTTGTTGCCGCACCAGCATTGGCTAGCGTCTCCCTTAGCTTCCAATCGTCGGACTATTTTGCGTTGATGCTACTTGGGTTATCAGCAGTCGCGGCTTTTGCGGGGAAAGGTCAGGTAATCAAAGCGTGGATGATGACCATTCTTGGTTTGATGCTATCTACAGTTGGAATCGATAAAGGCGTAGGCGTTGAACGCTTTACCTTCGGTTTAACGGATTTAATGGATGGCTTTAGCTTCTTGTTGCTTGCAATGGCGACATTCGCACTGGGTGAGACACTGATGGGCATCCTTAAACCATCAAAAGACACCAGCGATGAAGAACAAGAAAAGCTGAGCAACATTGGCTCAATGAAAGTGACCAAGGAAGAAATCAAAGATGTTGCGCCTGTTTCAATTCGCTCTTCAATATTAGGTTTCTTCATTGGCGTTCTTCCTGGCGCAGGGGCAACCATTGCTGCTTTTTTAAGCTATGGTATGGAGCGCAACCTCGCACCTAAAGAGAAAAAGGATGAGTTCGGTAAAGGCAGTATACGTGGTTTGGTTGCGCCAGAGTCTGCGAACAATGCAGCATCTAGTGGTTCATTTGTACCGCTATTAACGCTTGGTATTCCGGGCTCTGGTACAACAGCAATAATGCTCGGTGCGCTGATCGCTTATGGTATTCAACCTGGCCCTCGCCTATTTGTTGAACACCCAGATGTGTTCTGGTCAGTGATCATTTCCATGTACTTCGGCAACATCGTACTTGTGATCCTGAACTTACCGTTGATTCCGTACATTTCAAAGCTTTTGGCGGTTCCAAGAACGGTGCTTCTACCGATGATTTTATTCTTCTCAATCACCGGCGTTTATTTGGTCTCTTTTAATACTATGGATGTGTTCGTGATGCTGATTGTGGCTATGGCTGCCATTGCACTTCGGCTCGCTAACTTCCCACTCGCACCTTTATTGCTGGGCTTCATCCTTGGAGGATTAATGGAAGAGAACTTACGCCGCGCATTAATGATTTCAGATGGAGAACTGAGTTTCCTATGGGAGCGTCCTATTACCCTTACCTTTACTGTTTTAGCTGTATTGGTATTGGCAAGTCCACTAATCGTAAAGCTGATTCAAAAGTTTAAAGCACAGCCAGTCAGCGTTGAGCAGTAATCGCTGTCTCTTTCAACCTAGATAAAGCCATCCATCGTGATGGCTTTATCTTCCGCCCTCCAAATCGTTCGCTTATTGTGCAGATGGTATTGACAAATCACTGTCGTTATATGAAGGTGATTGTATGAACACACACTTAGCGCAACTTAACCAACGAATTATCATCATTCCATAGGAATGGTGGGATTTTTTGATGCGCTCAGTATTTATCGAACCCACCCATAACGGTGGGTTTTCTGTCTCTACCGTATGGGAAAAGCTCTCTTGGAGGCGGTCACAATGCAAAAAATAGCAGTTTTTGGTAAACCCGGCAGTGGAAAATCGACGGTAAGTAAAGCAATCGCGTCTGCTACCGGTCTTCCTCTTCATCAATTAGATTCAATAGTCTATAAACCAAACGGTGATCCCGTTGAGCGTAACGTTTTTGATGAAGCCCATAGCAATATACTAAGCTCAGATCGTTGGATTATAGATGGCCTTGGACCGATCAGCTCTTTTAACGCTCGTTTAGATGCAGCCGATACTCTCATTTATATTGATCTACCATACTCAGTAAGCTATTGGTTTGTGACGAAACGTCTCCTTAAAGGACTTTTCATTAAACCTGAAGGTTGGCCTGATGGTAGTTCGGTACTGAAAGGAACGTTACAAAGCTACAAAGTTCTTCAGCAATGCCCTGCATTCTGGAATGATGACTTTATGTCTCGCCTCGAAGGGTACTCTCAAAGTAAAACCGTTCATGTCATCAAAAACGTTACAGAACTGAACAATTTTGTTTTAGAGCGGGTAAAGTAAACCTCATATCAGAACATTAGAGCATGTGGGTTAGAGCATCTGAAGCTCTAACAATGAAAAAGAACATAACAAGGATTGTTTATGCTTTTAGAACTCGCACTTTTATTCGTTGCTGGCGTAATTGGTGGGATCATTAACTCCATAGCAGGAGGCGGAAGCTTTATTACTTTTCCGGCTCTATTGGCAGTTGGTGTTCCTCCTATTATGGCTAACGCAACAAACACGTATGCTTCATGTGCGGGTTACATTAGCGGAGCCGTCGGGTTCAGAGAAGAGATCATGAAGAACAAGCATGAACTGCTGTTCACAGTCTCATTCAGTTTAGTCGGCGGCGCTGTCGGAGCATATCTGTTGCTCAACACGCCAGAATCGCTATTTATGGAAGCTATCCCTTGGTTACTCTTATTTGCCACCGTGCTTTTTCTCACCGGTTCTCGTTTAACAATGCTAATCAAAACTGTCGCGAAAGAGCACAAACATGCTGGCATACTCGGAGCAATCGCGTTGGGTTTACTACTTGTTGGTGTCTCTGCTTACGGTGGTTTTTTCAACGCAGGTTTAGGGGTTATTGTTCTGAGTTATCTGGTAGTAGCTGGTCACCAAGACATTAATTTAATGAACGGTTTGAAATTGCTCGTATCTACGTGTGTTTCACTCATTGCTATCGTGATTTTTGTTGCCAATGGCTCCATTGATTGGCACACAGGTAGTGTTGTTTTGGTCGGTACGTTGGTAGGTGGGTATCTTGCAGCTCGTGTATCTCGTCAACTGAATCCCAATCATGTTAAAGGGTTTGTTGCTCTTTCTTCTATTCTCATCACTCTCTACTTTTTCATTGATGTTTATGTTTAAGCAAAACTTGTACAAGTGGATAACACTCCTAAAAAACGCTAGCGCGAAAGATTAATGCAGATAGCCTAACGATTTTTTGTGTCACTCCAGCGAGGTTAGGAATCTAATAGCACTACACTGAGCGGCTAATGAAACCATTTTGATCACAAAGTGCTCGGATGGAAGATCCTGTATCACGCTCCTTCGTCGCTGTACAGGATGACAAGAAATAGAAATATGCCACTCGCAGTTAAACGAGTGGCATTGATCGAGAAAGATGGCGTTTTACATCAATAATAAGAGAAGGTAACGCTTACTTAATCAGCCCTACTTCTTTGTAGTATTTGAGCGCACCTGGGTGAAGAGGCGCAGATAAACCGTCTTTTACCATTTCCTCTTTCTTCAAGTTTGCAAACGCTGGGTGGAGACGGCGGAAATCATCGAAGTTTTCAAATACCGCTTTAACCACGTTATAAACCACATCTTCTGGTACCGCAGTAGAAGAAACAAACGTCGCGCCCACACCAAAGGTTTGAACATCACTATCTGTGCCACGATACATACCACCCGGGACATTTGCGACACGATAGAAGCTGTTGTCTGCAACCAGTTTTTCTACATTAGGTCCAGCTACCGTTACGATATTACTATCACACGACGTAGTGGCTTCTTTAATCGCTCCACTTGGGTGACCAACGGTATAAATCATCGCATCAATTTTGTTATCACAAAGTGCTTTTGATTGCTCTGCTGCTTTTAACTCAGAGACAAGCTTAAAGTCGTCGTTACTCCAACCATACTGGTTCATTAGCACTTCCATAGTACCTCGCTGACCAGAACCAGGATTACCAATGTTAACGCGCTTACCTTTCAAATCATCAAAAGTTTTGATGTTCGCGTCTTTACGTGCAACGACAGTAAACGGTTCTGGATGAACGGAGAATACGGCGCGTAGCTCTTTAAAAGGCCCGCTTTCTTCAAACTTACTGGTTCCTTTGTAAGCATGATACTGCCAGTCTGATTGCGCGATACCGAGGTCCAATTCACCAGGCTTTGTTGCGTAATTCGGACAGAAAACCAAGTCGTCCGAAATTGAATAATTATTAAACAATATACTGAGTTTCA
>NZ_JAWOWF010000062.1:0-24853 GCF_033340295.1 Vibrio sp. 1401 | reverse complement strand
AGGTCTGTCGCACTAACATTTGTAAACGATCACTGGATCACATTGTTTTAATTCTGAAATTGGCTGCGGAATGACGGTCGCAGCAGGCACTTACGGCTCAGAAAACAGTGAAGGAGAGAACTACAAAGGCTTCTTTGGTGGTATCGGCCTTGGTTACCTCGTGAGCAAACGCCACTCTTTTAACGTAATGACGTTTGTCATGGACAACAACACCTATTTGGATGAAGCAGACAAGCGCATCGTATTATCATATCAATATCAATTTGAATAAATAAAAGCGCAGCCCAAATAGCTGCGCTTTTACTTTGATAGAATGAACTAGTGAATTGAGTTGTTTTCTTCGATCTTTTTCTGGTATTGGTGTTTTAATATATACATGCGCTTAACATCGCTGTAAGCGCCGTTAATAAAGTATTCTTCTACAAGGTGACCTTCTTCGATAAAGCCGCATTTTTTGTATAAGTGAATAGCGACTTCGTTATCCACTGCGACTAATAAGTAGATTTTACGTAGATTAAGAATTGAGAATGAGTAATCTAACGCACGATTAATCATCTCTGTCGCATAACCTCGGCCTTGATGCTCTGGGGCGATGATTATCTGAAATTCCGCGCTGCGGTGAATGTAGTTAATCTCGATCAGCTCAACTAAGCCAATTACGATGCCGTCTTCATCTTCGACGACAAAACGCCTTTCAGCGTCATCATGTATATGTTTTCGATAAAGTTCTTCGAGCTCGTCATAAGACTCGTAAGGTTCTTCGAACCAGTAGGCCATGATATTTCGGTTGTTATTCAGTTCATGAATAAAGCGCAAATCAGAACGCTCTAATGCACGCATTTTTAGGCCTTTCTTCATCATTTTTCTCCAATGAGGGCGGAGAATACCTCCGCACTTGATGCTAGAAAATATTACCGTATTTCACAAGAATAGCGCATCTTTTTTTGGAAAATATCCTGTGATTTTCAATGTGGAAACTTAGAGTTCACGACAAATATAAATTAATCTTTACGATAAAAAACTCGATTAGGTGCTTTGCCTAATATCGTATTAAATACCGCGCAACGACTTAGTGTCTTAATCTAAACAAACAAGGTATTCAATATGTTTTCAATCGGTGACGTAGTAGTAGCGACTAAAGGTATCGATCTTGGCGAAATGGTTGTTACAGGTTTAAGCAGTGGCGGTTTTTACACACATGTAAAAGCAGGCGAAAAAACACTAACTTACCCAGCTAAAGATCTTAAGAAAGCATAATTAAATTTGCTCATTCTTATTTTTAACTGGCTTAAAGTTCGTATTAGTTATTTTAAGCGGGTTAGAATCGATAAAAGGTAGCGCAATGAGTCGCTACCTTTTTTTATTTTTTCTACCTTTCTTCACCAATATGAAACTCAACGCGATTTCTTCCGGTTTCTTTTGCCTTGTAAAGTGCTAAGTCGGCGCGTTTAACGAGTGGTTCAAATGAGTCGTCGAGACGACAGACTTGAGTTACCCCAATACTCGCGGTGAAGCTCATATCACAACCTGAATGTTGAACGGTCGTCGTTTCTAGTGCATTACGAATCGTTTCTAATGTGTCTAGAGCTTGCTGTGATGAGCGACTTCTTAATACGATGGCAAACTCTTCACCGCCAACTCTGGCAAGTAAGTCACAATCAAGTAGATGACTTTTAATAGTATTAACTGCATGGATCAGTGATTTATCGCCTGCGTCATGACCAAATCGGTCATTGAGGCTTTTAAAACTGTCGAGATCTAAAATAGCAACATGGAAGTCAATGCCCTGGGTTCGGTATTCATTTAGGCGGCTTTCGATTTGTCGCATGAACTCTCTGCGGTTTGGAATACCTGTTAGATCATCCGTCGTGGCGAGGTGTTCCATTTTCATAATCTGTATATGAAGGGCAATGTTTAAAGCAATCCAATTAGCGATGCACTGAAGCTGTGCCGCTTGTTCGTTTGTGTAAATGTGCGTTTGATGATGCGCAACATTAAGCGTTCCTAGGCAGACTTTACCGTGCATTAAAGGCGCGTCCATACACGTACCCATACCATTGGATGCGAGCATCACACAATCGATCTCATCAGATTGCGTAACATCGTCGCAGATCATCAGTTGTTGCTTTTTGAACACTCGGCCAACAAACGCTTGATGAATGGGCACTAAAAATTCAGCGGGAATCGCTTTACTACCAGAGAAAGAGTAGACCTTTAAATGATCATTGTTTTCATAAAGTGTGATACTCGCACGGTCAGAATTAAATATACGATTTATCCATTCTGCCACCGTATCAAGTACTTGCTGTAGTGTTTCCGATTGAGCTAAAAAGTGAACAAACCCTATCGGCATACATATCGGACTTTCCATGTTTTGCATCGATAAGTCATCAGGGTTAAAAGTTCTTTCAAGTCTCAATAGACATCTCCTTGGCAATGTTGCAAATACCAACAATAAATTACGTGAAGCTATTTTGTAGAAAATGTGCTTCTTGGTAAGAGTATGGTTTAATTATCGCCGTTTGTGTGCATTTGGTTGCTTAATGTGGGCGTTAACTCACCCTAAATAAGTAAATCTTATACCTATTTATAAGTAAGTCATTACTCAATAAGTGGTGTTTTTAAGATGGAAGTACAGAATGAGCCCTTCTGGAATAGAAGGGCTAGAAAAGGATACAAATAGGGTCAGGTGAGTGGTGACTTAATTGTCTTTGTACTTTTGTAAAATCAACTGACTTATCTGCGCAACGAGTTGGTCCCTAGCTTGAAGTGAGAGCTCGGTTTCTGTGACATAAATACTAATGTAAACAGGTCGATGATTTTCCTTCCATATAATCGCGTTAATGCCACGCGAACCATGACCTCCCGCACCAGAACGGTCTGCAATAGACCAACCTGTTGGTAATACAGAACGCATTAACGAGTCTGAAACTTTGTTGTCCTGCATCCAGATTTTTAATTGTACACGAGACTCATAAGACAACGTTTCGCCTTCGACCAAAGTTCGAAGAGTGTTTAGTATGGCGTTAGGTGTGGTTGTGTCGCGGCTGTCGCCTGGTGTGGCTTCGTTCAAGCGAGGTTCTATTCTGTCTAGGCGCGTTGCTTTATCTCCAATTGTTCGCAGAAACATTGTTACGGCCTTAGGGCCGCCAATTTCATTTAATACTAAGTTGGCTGCGGTATTATCACTCATTAACATAGCGGCTTCACACGCGTGCTCTATGCGTGTGTTTTGGCCTGCGAGCTTATCCATCACTGGAGACCATACAACGATACTGCGCTCATCGACTTTTGCGGTCGCATTTTTACTTAGCTTACCGCTGTCCATATCACTTAGCATTTTGGCACAAGCTAGGGTTTTGAATGTGCTCATGAGTGGGAAGCGTTCATCGCCACGGTAATCCCAACGCTCGTCTGCTTGGGTATCCCAAACTGACACCCCAATTCTGCTTGAGGTTTGTTGCTCGAGGAGAGAAATGTCCTCATTCAGTTGGGACGCGTAACTTAGGGTTGAGCAAACCATTAGCCCAGCCAACAAAAATAACTTTTTCATGGATCGTGTTCTTCAATTTTAGTTTTAGTTCGCACCATAGCGATGTCACGTAAACTATAACGAGCCAATACTCTAAGCACTGTTAAATCTATGTCTATTTTATGTAGGATTCTTCGCAATACGCTTAAACAGTCTCAATATGGGGAGAAGAGTGTTGCTATCAAGGCCTGTAGTTTGGCTTATATATTACGTCAGTGATTCGGTCACAAAAATATCTTAGCGTGAGACACTGGCTCAGAATTCCTTGTCATGAGCTAACGAATAGTTTGCTCCAGAGACATAAAAGGAGCTGAATCATCAGCTCCTTTTGCCTATTTGGATAATTACTTACAGTTCAATCTTTTTAACCATGCCCGCTTCTGCATGGCCCGGAATGTTGCACGCGAACTCAATCTTGTTGTCACCGTGGAAATGCCACAACAACTGCTTCGCTTTACCCGGTTCGACCGTCACAGAGTTGCCCGAGTCGTGCATGTGATCACCACTCATTGTTTTCATCATTTCGCGATGTTCTAGCTGCTCTTTAGCCGAACCAATCGTAAACTCGTGGTTGATCTTACCTGTGTTCATGACTACAAACTGCACCACATCGTTTGGCTCAATCTTAACGTCTTTTTTGAACTTGATGGTCATGTCATCACCCAAGATAACGTGTACCACCTTGTCTGGCTTTGCCCCTTTTGCTGGCATACCTACTGCCGACATGCCCGGCATATCCATCATGTTTGAATGGTCCATTTTACTGTGGTCCATCTTCATGCTGCCGTGGTCCATATTTTCATGCTTCATGTTGCTATGAGCCATGTTCGCGTGGTCCATGTTTGAATGATCCATTTGGGCAAACGCAGTCGTTGTTGTTAGGGCTAGAGCAAGAGTGATTAGTGTCTTTTTCATTTTTATATCCTTGTTTTAATTCATTAATAACTTGGTTGCTTCCCCCCAAACGAATTGATTGAGGGGAAGGTAGGGATTAAGCCTTGTTGCCAGTGCGATCTGTGCTGTCGGCGTTTTCGATTTGGTTGCCAGTTTGCGTGCTTGTTTGGCTCGGAGTTGAGTTGTTTGGGCGCAACTCACGTTGTTTCCACAGCTTGAAGATGGCTGGAAGTACCAACAGCGTCAGCAGCAGTGCCGATGCCATACCGCCAATCATTGGTTCGGCGATGCGTTGCATTACTTCTGATCCTGTACCTTCGCCGTACATGATCGGAATCAGACCAATAATGACCGTCAGTACCGTCATCATTACTGGGCGGACACGCAGGCCTGCACCTTCACGAATGGCATCGGTTAGGTCTTTCGCCTCAAGCTTCTGTTGGCTCTCTTCCGCATCCAGCTTTTTGTAGTGCCATGCTTGGTTGAGGTAGACGAGCATGATGACCCCAATTTCAACCGCGACGCCTGCTAGGGCAATAAAGCCGACCCCAACAGCAATCGAGAAGTTGTAGTTGAGGATATGCATGAGCCACAAACCACCGACCATAGCGAGCGGTAGGGTAAGCATGATGATCATCACTTCACCGACACGACGGAAACTGAAGTAAAGCAGCAGCATAATGATGGCGATGGTGATTGGTACCACGACACTCAATCTGTCTTTCGCACGCTCCATGTATTCGTATTGACCAGACCAAGCCAGCGAGTAACCCGCAGGAAGTTCCAATTGATCAGCTACGACTTGCTGCGCTTCCACGACGTAAGAGCCAAGGTCACGACCATCGATGTCGACAAACACCCAGCCGTTTGGACGCGCGTTTTCCGTCTTGATCATCGGAGGGCCGTCTTCGTAACGAATGTCCGCTACGTCAGCCAGTGCAATACGAGCACCATTTGGTGTCACTAACGGTAGGTTTTGCAGTTTAACCACTGAGTCGCGGTAGTCTTGTGGGTAACGAACGTTGATTGGGTAACGCTCCAAGCCTTCGATGGTTTCACCCACATTCATGCCGCCCACCGCAGTGGAGATCACTTGCTGAACGTCTTTGATGTTTAAGCCATAACGCGCTGCGGCACGACGTTTAATGTCGATCGTGACATAACGACCACCTGCTACACGTTCTGCGTAAACCGATGCGGTGCCTTGTACGCCATTAAGAATTGGCTCCAACTGAGAACCGATCTTCTCAATCACTTTCAGATCGGGTCCGGCGATCTTAATGCCGATAGGGGTTTTGATGCCCGTTGCCAGCATGTCGATACGCGTTTTGATCGGCATTACCCAAGCGTTAGTAAGACCAGGGAACTGAACTAGCTTGTCGAACTCTTTGCGCAGTGACTCGGTTGTTACCCCTTCACGCCATTGGTCGTGTGGCTTCAACTGAATCACGGTTTCAATCATGGTGAGTGGCGCTGGATCGGTTGCGGTCTCAGCTCGGCCAATTTTTCCCCATACGGTTTTCACTTCTGGAACGGTTTTGATCAGCTTGTTGGTTTGTTGTAGAAGCTCACGTGCTTTACCAATTGAGATACCCGGATAGGTCGTTGGCATGTACATCAAGTCGCCTTCATCCAGCGGCGGGATGAACTCGCTACCCAGTTTACTGGTTGGGTAGTAAGCCGATGCCATCAGACCTAATGCGATAACAATCATGGTCTTAGGGTATTTTAAGCTGGTGTTCAACAGCGGGCGGTACAACGCGACCAAGCCGCGGTTAACCGGGTTTTTGTGTTCCGGTAACACCTTACCGCGAATGAAGTAGCCCATAAGTACAGGCACGAGCGTGATTGCCAAACCTGCTGCCGCTGCCATGGCGTAAGTCTTAGTGAACGCAAGCGGCGAGAACATCTTGCCTTCCTGACCTTCTAAGGCGAACACTGGTACGAAGCTAAGAGTAATGATCAACAACGAGAAGAACAGCGGTGCGCCGACCTCTTCTGCGGCTTTGCCGATTACTTGCCAGCGGTTTTTATCGGTCAGTGGCGTTCGTTCAATGTGCTTGTGAACGTTTTCAATCATCACGATTGCACCATCCACCATGGCACCGATGGCAATCGCAATACCACCCAAGGACATGATGTTGGCATTGATGCCTTGCCAATGCATTACGATAAACGCAGTGAGAATGCCAACCGGTAGGCTCAGAGCGATAACCAATGAAGAACGACTGTGGAACAGGAACAACGCACACACAATCGCAACGACGATGAACTCTTCTGCAAGCTTCTTCCATAGGTTTTCTACCGCTGAATCGATAAGGGTAGAACGGTCGTAGGTTGCAACAATTTCCACGCCTTCTGGCAGGCTGCGTTGTAGGTCTGCGAGTTTGTCTTTGACCTTCGCAATCACTTCACTGGCGTTTTCACCAAAGCGCATCACGATAACGCCACCGACCGCTTCACCTTCGCCATTCAGCTCTGAGATACCACGGCGCATTTGTGGACCAAGGTTAATGTCTGCGATGTCTCCTAATAGCAACGGCGTGCCTTTCTCAGTGACTTTGAGAGGCAGTGATTTAATGTCTTCAATGCTGGTTAGGTAACCCGTGGTACGAACCATGTGCTCGGCTTCGGCCACTTCGATAACGGACGCGCCGGTTTCTTGGTTACCGTTTTGGATTGCCATGTTCACTTGTTGCAGAGTGAGGTTGTACGCACGCAGCTTGGCAGGATCAATCTGCACTTGATACTGCTTCACCATACCGCCGACGGTAGCGACTTCAGAAACGCCATCAACGGTTTGCAATTCGTACTTCAAGAACCAGTCTTGCAGGCTGCGAAGATCCGCCAAATCATGCTTGCCGGTTTTGTCTTGTAATACGTAGCTGTAAACCCAGCCCACGCCCGTTGCATCAGGACCTAGCGTTGGTTTTGCGTTCGGTGGCAGCTTGGGTGCTACTTGGCTTAAGTACTCCAACACGCGTGAACGTGCCCAGTACATGTCGGTATCATCGTTGAAAATGATATAAACGTAAGAGTCACCAAAGAATGAGTAGCCACGAACTGTCTCAGCACCCGGCACGGCAAGCATGGCGGTGGTGAGTGGGTAAGTGACTTGATCCTCGACGACTTGAGGAGCTTGCCCCGGATAGCTTGTCTTGATGATCACTTGCACATCAGAAAGATCCGGAATCGCATCAACAGGCGTATTCTTTACACTGTAAAGTCCGCCTAATACAAGGGCTAAGGTCGCGACCAACACTAGGAATCGGTTGCTCAGTGACCAACGAATAATAGCATTGATCATAATTAACCCTCGACGGCTGTTGTTGCAGGAACTAGCTGTTTAAGAACGTAGTCAGATCCTTGTTTTTCAACTAGAAACCGAACTTTCTGTCCTTCTTCAAAACCCGATAGATCAACGTCTTCACCCACAGAGAAGTTCATCTCGCCTGCATCCCAGTTCCATTCTGCAACCGGTAGGTGGTTTAAGGTGATCATGCCAAAATCAGCCATCAGCATGCTAATGTCACCAGTTAGCCAAACCTCTGCGGCAATGACGCTGTTGTCTGCCTTGTAGTCGATGATTTGGTACTGACCGGACTCCGTCTTTTGCATTTCAAATTCGATAGCCTGACCTTTTTTCAAGTCACCCATCTCAACGCCATCTGCGAAAGTGAAGTTCATTACCATGCCCGGCCAATCCCATTCTGGTACAGGCTGGTGGTTGATGGTCAGCATACGGTGATCTTTCATCACATCCGTGATCTCACCTTTGGCCCATGCCGTTTCTGCTGCTGCTTCTACACCATTGATGCGAGACAGATCCGCCGACTGGCTTGATTCAGAGTCGAGCATGAAGTGAGATGAAGTAACGATCTTATCGCCTTGTTTAAGTCCTTGTAATACTTCGATTTGTTCGCCAGCTTCACGGCCAACTTCAATTCGAGCTGAGCGGTATTTGCCTTTGCCCTCAGCCAGAACAACGCGAGTCATACCGCCAGAGCGAATAACAGATGATTTAGGAATCGTTAATACTGCGTCGTCAGTAACAGGCTGCAGAGCAATATTGGCGAACATGTTTGGCTTCAATGCGCCATCTGGATTAGGGAATTTAAGACGCACACGCAACGTACGTGTTTTCGGATCAAGGATTGGGTACACGTAATCTACGACGCCTTGCCATTCATTGCCCGGAATCGCGTCAAGGGTCATCGTGGCTTGAGAACCCGCTTTCATCCAGTGCGCTTGACGCTCAAAGACTTCCGCATCAACCCAAACATTGTCCAAAGGACCTGCACTGATCACCGCTTGAGCAGGGGACAAATAGCCACCTTCACGCACGTTTAAGCTCGCGATAACGCCATCAGCAGGCGCTTTGATTTCAATGGTTTGCGATGCTTTACCACTACGAGTAATGGATTTGATTTGAGCACGGTCAACACCAAGCGTTACCAAGCGCTCGGTCGCGCCTTTTACAAGACCTTTGCGGCCAGTGCGGTACGCATTCAGCAATTCTTCTTGTGCTTTAACCAGTTCCGGAGAGTAGAGCGTGAACAGCACATCGCCTTTCTTCACTTTCTCACCCACGGCATTGATGTAGAGTTTTTCTACCCAACCCGCCACACGAACGTTGGTTTGCCATAACAGACTTTCATCAAAGGCAATATAGCCAACCGTTTCGATGCGTGGTGATAGTTGTTGTAGTGTCGCGTTTGCGGTTTTAACCCCGAGGTTGTTTTCTACTGAAGGGTCAATAGTCACTGTACCCGGTGCGTCTTGTTCACCGGATAGGTCTTCTGCGTAAACCGGAATCAAATCCATGCCCATTGGGGACTTACCCGGCTTGTCGCGTTTGTAATTCGGATCCATTGGGGCAACCCAGTAAAGCGGATCATTAGAGCTTGCAGCAGATTCGCCACCCATCGCACTCATGTCGTGAGCCGAGCCCGTAAGAAAATGATTAGCACCAAACCCTAAAGCACCACCAACAATCAGCGCGATGGTTGCAACTTGTAATGTTTTCATTGTTTTACCTTATTATTTTTTAAATTCAGACAGTTCTGGTTGCTCGACTTGATAGTCGAAACCACCGAGTAGGGTGGCTAAATTGCTGTTTGCGATGTTGAGATCGGTCAGTAGACGTTGTTGCTCCAATTGCAGAGCCAACTCGTCAGTCGTGGCGGAAATCACATCGTTAAACTGCGCTGTGTTGTTTTGATAACCCCGCTCAACGGCTTGAATGCGCGCTTTCGCTTGAGGCAATAAGGTGGATTGATAACGTTCTAAGCGTTGGGTTAAGTTGCCGCGATCAACCAACAGAGTGTTCACCTTGGCATTCATCTGCGTTAGTAAGGTGTCTTTTTGTGATTGTGCCGCGCCAACTTGGTATTGAGCGGCCGCGAGATTGCGATCTTGGCGGTCACCCGTAAACAACGGAATGTCCATGGTTAGGTAAGCGCTGACCAAATCGGAGGCGGGTTCACCCATCATGTTGTCGGCTTGGCGGTAGGCGTACATTACTTCGACGCCAAATTGTGGGTTGTAGGCTTGCTCAGCAATTTCCACCTGCGTTTTATTGGCAGAAATACTGACGTCGGCCATCTTAACCATCGGGTGTTGGCTGAGTTGCTGATAATGCTTGGTGGAACCCTGACTGGCAGCAAGTTTGCTGTTCAGTGTGTCCCAATTAAGTTGATTGCTCGCGTGCAGAGCCTCTTCGTTTGCCAACCAATCTGACCCCAACCATTCGGAGAGTTGAGAGATAAGACGACGTTGCATTTGTGCGTTGGCTTGCAGTTTCTCATCCAACTTGCTGACTTGAAGCTGGGCATTGAGCAGATCTTGCGCTTCACTCTTACCAATCGAATAGTTGGTTTGAATAAAGCTTTCCATCTCCTTCATCAACTTGCGATTCTCAAGCATGATTTGTTCAGCGCGTTGCTGGTAACCAAGTTCTAACCAAAGTTGAGTCATGCTGTTGGCTACTTCAAGCTCACGAGCATGGACTTGAAGCCCAAGGCCGTCGGCTTGTTGATTGGCTTTTTTCTGCTGTAAATCAAGCGTCGAGCCACGCTCAAACTGTTGCATTAAACCAACGGAGATGTTGGTCATTGGGTCTTCATCGAATTTGAAGCTGTCGACAGGCAAGCCACCAAAACCCACTTTCAGTTTTGGGTCCATCAAGGTCGCACTCGCGACGCCCGTTTCACGCATGGCAGCAGATTGCGCAGAGTATTGCTTACGATTGCCATCGTTACTCAAAGCGACGTTGATCAGTTGGGCAAGCTTGGTCGTTGAAGCTCGCTCACTTGATGCGGAATTTTGCGCTGCGTGCGTCTCTTTTCCTGCGGCGTTAACCAAGGTAGGCGCAGCGACCAGAGCCACCATAAAAATAGGTGCAGCTAAGCGGTATGGTTTGATATCCATAATCTAAATCCAGTGTTCGCCGGATCGATGGAGGTGCGGATTTTATTGCGGGAACAGTAAAGCCTTGTTACCTCATCGTTCAGGCGCATTAAAACAACCTGCGATACACGCGCAGGGTCGAATGCTAGGACGGATTTAGGCTATTGGAGGTCGATATAGGTCGCGGCTGACGTGTACGACTGGGGAAGCAACTTCAGGAGTAATAGTTGCGCGATAGATGACGGGCATTGGGCTATTGGTAGGATTCGGTAGGGGGACGAAAACTATCGTACACGCGGCAGTACAGCAGGTATGAACCATGCCAGAGCCTCCACCACAGTTCATGCTGGTTTCTCTTGCATCGCCATCTTCGGACATAGAAGCGTCTGTCATGGAGACGTCCATCATACCAGGCATACCACAGTGTTCGCTGTCACTCATCATAGAAGGATGATGAGCCATGCCAGTAGACATCATTTGAATATTCATCAACAGCTCACTGTTCGCCACACTAGATACCAACAGTACTAGCGTCGTGAAGAGAGTTAACCAGATTGTATGCAGCGATTTTAAGTGCATACCTTTTCCCATGTGTTTGATGAAAATGATGAAAACCCTTCGATTCTAAAGGTTAACCTAAGGGTAAGGTCAATCATTTATTACTCTTATTATCAAAATAGTCCAACCCTTCAGTTTTCGCACTTTCGAGGGAGTAAAACGTTTGTTAAACACCGAGTGTTGAAAGTTAGCGAAAGAAGCCCTCGCTTTTTATGACACGTGAAAAATGTGGTTTATAAGTTTTACATCACACTAACTTGTCTTACAAATGATTATCCTTATAGAATGTATGGTTTTACTTGTGCAGATTTGGATTTGCTTTGCTGCGGGGGTTGCATGATAGAAATTGTCATCGATGGAAAATATAGAATTGTAGAAGAGGGTCTAACCCTTTTAGAAGCAGCAAAAGTGTGTGGGGTCGAGATCCCATCGCTGTGCGGAATGAACAAAAGTAATGAAAAAGTACCGTGTGACTTGTGTGTGGTTGAAGTCGAAAGCGGCGGTACTAAGCGTGCGTGTGAACTTGAAGTTTACCGCGGCCTTAATGTGGTCACGCAATCAGAACAATTAAGCGAGCACCGCAGAAAAGCACTCAACCGTATCATGACGGACCATTACGCCGATTGTGAAGCGCCATGTAAAACCGCGTGTCCAGCGGGCGTTGATATCCAATCGTACCTTTATCACATCGCACAGAACGATCATCAAAAAGCGATTGAAGTGATTAAGCGTACGCTTCCTATGCCGCTATCGATTGGTCGTGTGTGCCCAGCATTTTGTGAGAGCGAATGTCGCCGCTCGTTAGTCGATGAGCCTATTGCAATTCGTCAGCTAAAACGTCATGCCGCGGATGCAGATCTGTCTGCGCATGAAGCCTATGTGCCAGAAAAGAAACCAAGCAAAGGTTTGAACATTGCCGTCGTCGGCAGTGGTCCTGGTGGTCTAACGGCCGGCTACTACCTATCGAACGAAGGCTATGACGTTACGGTCTTTGAATCCATGCCAAAAGCGGGCGGTTGGTTGCGTTATGGCATCCCAGAATACCGTTTGCCAAAAGACATTCTAGATAAAGAAATCGAACTGATGTGCCGCAATGGCATGCAAGTTCACACCAATCAAAAGCTGGGTGTTGATTTCACGCTCTCTCAATTGAGTGAAGAATACGACGCGGTGTGTTTGGCTGTCGGCGCGTCTCAAGCGGTTGAAATGCATTACACAGGCAGTGATCTTGAAGGTTGCTACTTAGGTGTTGATTATCTTAAAGATTACGTTACCGAACAAAGCTACGTTACGGGTCAGAAAGTCGCGGTGATCGGTGGTGGTAACACGGCAATTGACTGTGCTCGTACTGCGCGTCGCGCTGGTGCAGACACCACGTTGATTTACCGTCGAACCCGTGACGAAATGCCAGCAGAAGACTATGAGATTGTCGAAGCGGAACACGAAGGGGTGAAATTCCACTTCTTAACCAACCCGGCAGAAAACCTTGCCGATGAAACCGGACGCGTGAATGCAATTCGTCTAGAACGCATGGCGTTGGGTGAGCCGGATGCATCTGGTCGTCGAAGCCCTAAACCAACTGGCGAGTTCTTCACCGAAGAGTTCGACACCGTGATTGCGGCAGTATCGCAAAAGCCAGATCTGAGCTTCCTCGAAGGCGAAGATTTGTCGATTCCGCTTACGCGTTGGAACACCTCTGATGCAGATGAAAAGACCATGCACACCGGCACGGGCAACATCTTCAGTATTGGTGATTTCCGCCGTGGTCCAGCAACGGCAGTTGAAGCGGTGGGTGATGGCCGCGTTGCGGCAAAAGCGATTGACCTGTTTTTGAATGGCGATATGGCGGATATGCCAAAGGCAGCGTTCAACTCGCGTAAAGAGAAGAAGCTCTCTCAAGTCGATCCGCTTCACTTCGAGAACATCCAGAAAGTCGCTCGCTCTATCATGCCTGAGCTGACTCCAGTACAACGCGAGCAAAGCTTCGCTGAAGTGGAGTTGGGTTTTGATAACGAAGAAGCAATGAAGGAAGCCGCGCGCTGTCTAGAATGTGGCTGTCAGGCAAATACCGATTGTGCGCTGCGTGATTACTCCACCGAATATGAAGCTCAGCAAAGCTTTGACTTCTCCTTGCAGATTAAATCGCATCAAGATTGGTTAGATCTTCGTGCGAAAGACTTGCGTCATAAGTACGAAGTTGACCGTAGCTCTGAGTTTATTGAGTTTGATGCCAACCGCTGTATTAGTTGTGGTCAGTGCATCCAAGCGTGTCGTGACAAAGCCGTGCACGGCGTACTGAACTTTGTGTGCGACAAACAAGGTCGTCCTGCATTACGTCCTGACGACCGTCCACACTTTGGAAGTAACAAGAATGGCTTAACCCTAATGGGCGATTCGAACTGCGTGCAATGTGGCGCGTGCGTTCAAGTGTGTCCAACGGGCGCGATGGTCGATAGTCGTGACCGTTCACAAGGTCGTACTGAAGATCTGAAAGCGGTCGACACCATTTGTACGTACTGTGGTGTGGGTTGTAAGTTGACTATGTTCGTGGACGAAGCAACCAATACGATTCGTTACGTGAAGGGCGGTGACTCGCCAGTGAACCAAGGCATGCTGTGTGTGAAAGGGCGCTTTGGTTTTGATTTCATCGGCAGTGAAGAGCGTCTTACCACGCCTTTGATTCGTAAAGACGGTTGGTTGCAGCCTGCGAGTTGGGAAGAGGCGATTCAACTGATTGCAAGCAAGTTCTCTGGCATCAAGCAAGATTTTGGCAGCAACGCATTGGCGGGTTTCTCTTCAGCGAAAACCACCAACGAAGACAACTACGCGTTCCAAAAATTTGTCCGTCGTGAACTAGGCACCAATAACGTCGATCACTGTGCGCGCTTGTGTCACGCATCGAGTGTAACCGGTCTTGAGGCATCACTCGGTAGTGGTGCAATGACCAACGACATTCCAAGCATTAAGCACTCGGATGTGATCTTTATTATCGGTTCGGATACTACATCGGCGCACCCGATTATCGCTTCACATATTAAACAAGCAATTCGTCATCACGGCGCTCGTTTGATTGTAGCTGACCCGAAACGTGTCGATATGGCAGAGCATGCTGAGCTGTATATGGCGCACCGTCCGGGTACGGATGTGATGTTCCTTAACGGCGTCATGCAGCAGATCATCAAGAACGGTTGGTATGATCAAGAGTACATCGAAGAACGTGTCGACGGCTTTGATACCTTACTGCAAGAAGTGATGTCGCCAGCTTACAACCTCGATAAAGTGGAGTTGGTTACAGGCGTAAAAGCCGAAGACATTCAAGCAATGGCGCGCATGATCGGTACGGCAGATCGTACGGCTGTTTACTACTCGATGGGTATTACTCAGCATACGACTGGTCATGACAACGTGCGTTCTATCGCTAACCTGCAATTACTGTGTGGCAACATCGGTATTGAAGGTGGTGGTATTAACCCGCTACGTGGTCAATCTAACGTGCAAGGCGCGTGTGATATGGGTGCTTTGCCAAACAGCTTCCCAGGCTACCAAAAGGTATACAACCCAATTGTGCGTCAGAAGTTTGCTATTGAATGGAACGCACCAAATCTGCCTTCTGAGCAAGGTCTAACCCTGACAGAAATCATTGATGCGGCTTGCCATCGTGACGTCCGTGGTATGTACATTATGGGTGAGAACCCAGTGTTGAGTGACCCGAACCAAGCGCATGTGATTGAGGGCTTAGAA
This sequence comes from Vibrio sp. 1401, assembly GCF_033340295.1. Taxonomy (NCBI): domain Bacteria; kingdom Pseudomonadati; phylum Pseudomonadota; class Gammaproteobacteria; order Vibrionales; family Vibrionaceae; genus Vibrio; species Vibrio sp. 1401. Next base: position 9,720 of record NZ_JAWOWF010000062.1, on the reverse strand, counting down.
GCGCTCGATTTCTTAGTGGTTCAGGACATCTTCCTAACGGAGACTGCACAATACGCGGATGTGGTTCTGCCTTCTTGCTCGTTTGCAGAGAAAGCGGGTCACTTCACCAATACGGAGCGTCGTGTTCAGCGCGTGAATCAGGTTGTCACGGCACCGGGTGAAGCGAAAGAAGATTGGTGGATTATTCAAGAAATCGCCAATGCCATGGGTAGTGATTGGGATTATCACTGCGTGTCTGATATCACCAATGAAATCGCACGTGTGACACCTCAATACGCTGGTCTTCGTTGGGATGCCATTACGCCAAACGGTGTGCAATGGCCGAGCAACAAGAACAACCCGGCAGGTACTCGCATCATGCACCAAACCCAGTTTACTCGTGGTAAAGGACAAATGGTGGGCGTACCGTTCCGTTATGCGGCTGAGCTGCCAGATGAAGAGTATCCACTGGTGCTTACTACAGGTCGTGTACTTGAGCAATTCCACACTGGCACCATGACGCGTAAGACCAAAGGATTGGATAACCTTGCAGGCCCTCGCGCGATGGTGAGCGTGGAAGACGCAGAAGCGCTAGGCATCAGTAATGGTCAGCGTCTGACGGTGTCTACACGTCGCGGCAGCATTGAGATTGATGCCTTTGTGACTAAGCGTATTCAAAAAGGTGTGGTATTCATTCCATTCCACTTTGTTGAGTCTCCGGTGAACCGTTTAACGACAACGGCGACTGACCCGCATGCGAAGATCCCTGAGTTCAAGGTCGCTGCGGTTAAAGTGGAAGTGAGCGAGAAAAAAACGCAGACAGAGTCTCTCGAAGATAGTTACCAACACGTTTAAACTCGGTGAGTCGCGTTGTTGTTGTCACTGACAATTTGAGCCTAGTTGATGGGCGGATAATCTAATCTTGATTTCCGCTCTCACTACATTCACTCTGATTGTCTTTTTCCTCCAATTCCTTTTACTTTTCTGTTATCACCTCGCTCTGGTTAGTTTTCCCTTCTTACTTCTTGCTTTCTCTGAGGCGTATTTTTGTTCAAACTCATGATGAGACTGCAATAGAGTTTGTTGTTGAGCTTGTCATAGAATTGACTGTCTCTGACTGTCCCCTGTTATTTGGGCAAGTTCTATAACCTAAACTTTGCTCGCTTCCTATACTGAATTAACGAAGCAAGATTTTTATAACAACAAGAGGAAGCTTGTATGACAAGAACAACCTCATTAGCACTCGTTTTATTACTTATGTGCGCATACTTTGGTTACAACCGTTATTATGTATACCCCCAGCAGTTGGAAACACAGGCGAAGTCCATGCTAATACAAATGGCAAATCGCGAAGAGTGGGTCGATGTGTTTGAGATGATGAATCGCGTAGACGCGCACAAGGGCCATTTGGAACTTGTTGCTGACGTGACATCCTCTGATGGTCAGCGTGCGTACAGTGAAGGTATTATCACGTACACGGATCGCGAAGGCGTTGTCTGTAAACAGGTAGTGTTCAACTTTAAAATAAACTCTTTGAAAAACTACAATATTTCCGATTTACGAGATTGTTCCTACGGTGAGTACTATTAATATTGTCTGAGAGTTGAGCTCGATAGCACAGTGTATGAATACAGAAACAAAAAATAGCCCTTCGTTGGGGCTATTTTTGTTTTTAAGGAATGAACGCAATATCGTGGGATTAGTCGAGTGATTTTTTGAAGCGAAATGAAGCGACAATAAGGCCGATAACGGTGAATCCAAGTAACCAAACTGTATCTCGCCATAGTTCCATTAGGTCTGCACCACGCAGCACCACACCACGAATAATTCGCATAAAGTGGGTGGCAGGCAGCGCTTCGGATATCCATTGTGCCGCGATGGGCATTCCTTCATAAGGGAACATAAATCCGGATAGAAGAATCGACGGCAAAAGAATAAACACCGTCATCTGCATTGCCTGAAGCTGTGTCGTCGCAATGGTGGATATCACCAAACCTAAGGTTAAACTCGCGGCGATAAACAATAGCGTGCCAAATAGTATCTGACTAATGGCGCCGTTTATCGGCACACCAAATATCCAGTGACCCAAGCCTAAAATGATAAACACCTGTATCAGACCAACAAAGATGTAGGGGATGATCTTCGCTACCATGAGTTCTATGGAATGGATTGGCGTAGTAATCAGTAACTCTAAATTGCCACGTTCTCGTTCTCGAACAATGGCTGCACTGGTGAACAAGATCATCGTCATGGTCAGAATCACGCCCAATAAACCAGGGACAATGTTCACCGCCGAGCGCCGACTCGGGTTGTAATACAGCGCAACTTCAAAGGTTTTGGTTGGAGTAGGGCGTATTTCAAAATCAAAATCTGTTAACGGCATGGTTTGTAGTGAGAGAATCGCAGAGCTGATCATGGTGTCTGAACCATCCACAATCCATTGGCCAAGCTCTCGCCCTTGCACCATACGTTGGGTTAAATCGCTAGGCAGAATTAAAGCCGCTCGTACCAAGCCGTCTTGAATGGCTTGCTCGGCTTCTGTTGCGGTAGCGAAGGTTTCGACCACATCGACCACTTGCGTGACTTTGACGGACTCGGTGATCACACGCCCGGCAGTGCTGCCACTTTGATCGACGACGCCAACGGGGATGTTGCGAATATCGGTATTAATGGCAAAGCCGAACAGCAGAAGCTGAATTAGCGGGATCATCACGACCATGCCAAAGGTAATGCGGTCACGTGAAAGCTGACGGATCTCTTTGATCATCACCGCTTTCATGCGGGCAATAGATTTCATCATTGGCGACCTTCTCCCGTCACGCTGACAAACACATCTTCCAAGCTCGGGCGAGCAATGTTCATCTCGCAGCCATCAAGCTCAGGAAAGGTTTGGGTTAACCATTCGATCGGTTGTTCGATGTGCTGGTGGATCAAAATGCGTAAGCGAATGCCGAGCTGTGCGGCAGAACGGACTTCTTCGCGCTGAATGACTTTCTCTTTTAGCTCGCGTAAGTTATCCGCTTTGACTTCGACGATGTTAACGCCCATTTGCGCCATGAGTTCTTCTGGCTCACCATCGGCGCGGATTTCCCCGGCTTCCATAATCGCCAGACGATGACAGCGTTCTGCTTCATCCATGTAGTGCGTAGTGACCAAAATCGTCGCACCTTGGTCAGAGAGATCAAACAATTGCTCCCAGAAATCGCGTCGGTTCTCTGGGTCAACCGCAGACGTGGGTTCATCGAGAAACAACAGTTCTGGTTTATGCATGGTGGCTGCGGCGAGAGACAAGCGTTGTTTCTGCCCGCCACTCATTCCGCCGACGCGCTGTTTGCGTAGTTGGTCGAGACCGTAGGTTGACAGTTGTTCTTCGATGCGAGCTTTCAGGGCCTTGGTTTCCATACCAAAGATTTGTCCAATAAACTCAAGATTCTCTTGAACCGTGAGGTCATCATAGAGGGAAAACTTTTGTGTCATGTAGCCAATCTTGAGGCGCAGAAGCTCCGATTGTTTTGGGATCTCTAACCCGAGTACATCGACATTGCCCTCGCTTGGGCTAAGTAAGCCAGTCAACACACGAATGGTTGTCGATTTACCGCAACCGTTAGGGCCAAGAAAACCATAAATACTGCCTTTGGGCACATTGAGCGTGATGTTGTTGATGGCGGTGAAGTCACCAAACTTCTTCACTACATTTTCAGCTTGAATCGCGTATTCGGTCATTGGCTTACTCCACCAAATCCACTTGAGCTGGAATACCTGAAGGCAAGGATTGTGCTGAGTCTTGAAGGTCGACTTCTGCTAGGTACATCAAACGCGAGCGTTCTTCCTCGGTAAGCGCGAAATAAGGCGTAAATGAAGGCTCAGTCGCTACCCAACGAACGGTGCCGCTATATGGTTGCTCAACGCCATCTACATGCACGTTAACCGTTTTACCCGGCACAAAGTTGACTCGGTAGTTGGCAGGAACATAAACACGGGCGTATGGGACGCGGCTCGCTTGAATTACTGCAACAATGCCATTCACAGGAACGCGTTCACCAAGGTTAAACGGTAGGTTATCTAACAAGCCATCTCGCGTGGCGGTGATGGTGAGTTCTGCTAGTTTCTGTTCTTGCAGTGCCACATCGGCTTTTGCTGCCATGAGTGCGGCTTTCGCTTGTTCAATATCTTCAGGGCGAGAGCCAGCGGTCAGTTTGCTGAACTCTTCTTGTGAGGAGTCTAGCTCTGCACGGGCAGAATCTCTGGCTGCTAAAGCTGTGTCTTTTTCTGATTGGCTGATGAGTTTCTTACGAACTAACTCTGCTTTACGTTGGTAGTTCTTTTGCGCTTCAACCAATTGAGCTTCCGCTCTGGCAACGCGAGCTTGCGCTGCGGCAATGTCTTCTGGTCGCTCACCATTGGTCAATTTCAAAAGATAGGCGTCAGCCTTGGCTTGTTCGGCTACGGCGTGAGCTAAAACGGCTTCTTGGTTCTTTGTATCGAGCTGAACCAGCACTTCTCCTTCGGTGACTTGGCTGCCTTCCTTGATGGGAAGGGCGCGAATTATCTCGCTAGAGGTTGCAGTAAAGGTTACGCGGTCACGTTCTAGTGTGCCAAGGGCTTGCTGTCCGTCATCTTTGGAACAGGCAGTTAAAAGAGTCAGGGCTAGGGTGCCAAGAATGATTCGCTTCATCATGCGACGCTTCCTCTAAGAAGGTGAACTCGAATTCGTATCAAGCTATAGAAGAGTGTGGAACTGCATTCAGTGTAACGTGAGTCAGTTTTGTCCGGCTAGGAAGTTAATTCCTTCAATATTCATCAATTGATTAATTATTGAAGCTGGCTTTATCCTGCGGAAGCCGTGCTTTACTTGGCTCTTTTAAGTTGATTACATGAATATCATTTAAACAAAAATCTTGCCTTTCATGTAGAGCACGCCGTCGCCAGATACTCTTACTTGTTCGCCAGTAACTTCACAGTGCAAAATGCCTCCGCGCTGAGAAGCTTGGTAAGCGACCAGTGATGTTTTGCCTAACGCTTCTGCCCAGAACGGTGCTAACCCAGCGTGAATCGAGCCAGTTACGGGGTCTTCGTCACCACCATTTGCAGGCCAAAAGTAACGAGATACAAAGTCTTGTTGATCGCCTTTCGCGGTAACGACCACATCGTAAGGAGCGAGTGTCTTGAGGTGCTCTGAACGGTATTGAACCTCAAGTAACTCCTGCTGGTTGCCGACCACCACGAAATACGCTTGAGGGCTAAGCAGTACGCGTTCCACATCGCAACTTAGGCCTTCAATCAATGCCGAGGGAATATCAGAAACGGCTTTTGGAAGACGAGCAGGGAACGTCATATCGATCTTACCTTGCGCATTCTTCTCTACGGTGAGGGTTCCTACTTCCAGAGTATGAAATTCAATCGTGCCATTAATGCCAAGCTCATCAAACAGCACTAACGACGAGGCCAGTGTGGCGTGTCCACAAAAGTCGATTTCAGTTATAGGAGAGAACCAACGAATCTCATATCGGTTTGCGCCAATGGATTTTAGAAAAGCCGTTTCCGACAAGTTGTTTTCTGTCGCGATATTTTGCATCAATTCTGGGGCTAGCCATTCCTCTAACGGTACCACCGCTGCTGAGTTGCCTTTGAATTGCGTATCGGTGAAGGCGTCCACCACGTAGATATCCAATTCCATTTTCTTTCCTTATTCCGTGAGCGATTAATTAGCATAAACCAAGTGCAATTAAGAGAGTAAGAAATTTGTGTTAGAATCTTAAAGTGTCAAAATTATAGATTATTTTGTGTTTTTTGATACTTACTGACAAAGATTCGAACTGCTGGGTATTTAGACTAGTGTTGAATTCATTGAAAGGAAGAAAAACATGAAAGCGATCTACAAGTCAGTTTTGGTATTGAGTGTTTTTGCGGTCGGTTCTACACATGCATTTGAACTCGTGAGTAGAGATATTCAAGAAGGCCACCCGATGGCGAAGACATTTGAATACTCTGGTTGGGGATGTGATGGCGGGAATCAATCACCACAATTGATGTGGAAAGAAGCTCCAAAGGGCACAAAAAGTTTTGCGATCACCGTGTATGACCCCGATGCACCAACAGGCAGTGGTTTTTGGCATTGGATAGCGTTTAATATTCCATCCACCGTTAGCGAGCTGCCTCGAGGAATTGATATGAACAAGTTAGGCGTCAAAGAATCTCGTATTGACTACGGCACAACGGGGTTCGGCGGCGCGTGTCCTCCAAAGAATGATGGGATGCATCGTTACCAGTTTACGGTGTGGGCATTGCCAACTGAAGAACTGAATTTGGATGAAAACACGCCACCAGCCATTGTAGGGTTTACTTTGAATAGTGTTGCTTTGGGTAAAGCGACATTAACCACGACTTACACGCGATAATTGAATATAAGGGGAGAGAATGGGTCACCAATATCAGGTTACGCTGTTTCGTGCGGAGCAGCAGCAGAAGCTTCGTAATGTCAGGATTCACTCCCCAAGCCTTATTCAGATTGTTAAGGGGAGTAAACATCTTTTCTGGAAAGACGAAGTACTCGACATCCATCATCCAAATATCATGCTTTGTGAAGCAAATGCATCCCTAAATTTTGAAAATCTTCCTCTACAAGGGCGATTTCTTTCTCGAATGTTCAGTTTTCACTGTGTGCCTAGCGATGAAATGTTGGAGCTAAGCATGAGCAACGCATTAGGAAACTATGTACCCGTTGTTGAGACAGATAAAGCATTGCAAGCGACGTTAAATGCTTTGTTTTCGTTTGAGCGGGAAAGCTTAAGTGAAGCGACACAACGCTATTGGATTATGGGCCTATATCAGCAGCTAGCTGAGAGAGGGTTATTGCATCGGTTGTTCTCGAGTTCACATATCTCTTTTAGTCAGAAACTTAGTCGTTACTTATCGCGCTCTCCAGGGGAGGGGCATCCATTAGACATGGTCGCGGGGCACTTTGCTATGAGCCGAGCAACATTGATACGCAAACTGAAACAAGAAGGTACCCAGTATCGTGAAGTATTGGCAGAAGTGCGCTTAAATCACGCACTTTACTTGATGCAAAATGGCTCGTATAACGTTGCTATGCTCGCACAGTTGTGTGGTTATCAGTCAGAGGGGCGTTTTAGCCAACGCTTTAAAAGTAAGTTCGGCCTAACGCCCAGCGAGTATATTAAAACGGTAGTGAGTTAATGTTTTACCGCTTTTGTATTTTTTGTGCTTTTTAGGTTAGCCATAATATTTGGCTTTCATTCGCAATGCTACATTCACCAAAGCAATCAATACAGGCACTTCGATCAGCGGGCCAATGACACCAGCAAAAGCTTGGTCTGAGTTTAGGCCAAACACCGCGATAGAAACCGCAATTGCCAATTCAAAGTTGTTGCCTGTTGCCGTGAAAGCAATTGACGCGTTTTTGTCGTAGTCGATGCCCATTTTCTTACCAACGAAGAAGCTGACAAAGAACATCAACACAAAGTAGATAGCCAGTGGAATTGCTACACGGAATACATCCATTGGCAGTTCAAGAATCATTTCACCTTTCAAGCTGAACATCAGTACGATGGTCGCAAGCAGGGCGATAAGCGTAATTGGTGAAATGCGTGGGATGAATACGTCGTTGTACCATTGTTCACCTTTCGCAGCGACCAGCCATTTGCGGCTTAGGAAGCCCGCTAGGAATGGGATACCAAGGTAAATAAGAACGCTTTCCGCGATGTCCATCATCGAGATATCAACTACGAAACCTTCGTAACCAAAGACTGGTGGCAACACAGTGATAAACAACCATGCCATCACACTGTAAGTCACGATTTGGAAAGCGCTGTTTAATGCAACTAGGGCTGCGCCGTATTCTTTGTTACCACCACCGATATCGTTCCATACCAATACCATCGCAATACAACGAGCAAGACCGATCAGAATGATACCAACCATGTAACCCGGATGATCACCTAGGAAAGTCAATGCAAGGATGAACATCAAAATAGGGCCGACAATCCAGTTCATGACCAAAGACAGCGTGATTGCTTTTTTATCTTTCGTCACTGTGCCTAGCAGGTTGTAGTTCACCTTTGCGAGTGGCGGGTACATCATCAAAATCAAACCAATCGCTAGCGGTACGTTTGTGCTACCAACTGACATTGACTCGTTCCACTCAGCTACTTGAGGGAATGCTGCGCCAATACCTACACCGATTGCCATTGCAACAAAAATCCACACCGTTAAGTAACGGTCCAAGAAGCTCATTTTGTCGCTGGCACTATTTAAAACTTGAGTAGTCATAGTGTTCTCTTATTCGTTTATCGTCGAAAGACGATGGTTAAAGGTATAGTTTATCTCTGCACGCCTGACCAGCGTGCAAAGGGCATTAATCAAAGAACTTGGAAAATCCTAGATTGAACTGATCAAACGCGTCGCGTTGAATGCGGTAACACACCTTAGGTGGGTTTGGCTCGGCGCTGATAAAGCCTGCTTGCTTGAGAATACGCAAGTGCTCGGAAACAGTAGATTGCGCAAGACCCAGTTCAGAAACCAAATCACTGTTCAAACAACCGCCCATGGTATCGAGCGTGTGCAGGATATGCAGAATGCGCAAACGTGCTGGATGCGACAAAGCTTTTGCTTGCGCTGCGAGAGTTTGTTCTTTCTCGAGCTGTTGTTGCGTTGTCTGAAAAACAACTTCGCACGTGTCCTTGCACTTATCACTCATTCGCTGGCCTTAATAGTTAATCGTCGAATTGCGATAAAGTGTACGCCTGCTCTGTGGAAGATGCAACAACTCGATGAAAAAATTAATCGTAAAATAACGATGAATAAAAAATTGAAAAAAATATATGTTTTAAAAACAGTGATATAATAAAAATTAAGTAGGTTACTAAAAGTTAACTAATTGCACTATATTTCTAGGTTACCATAATAAACCACATCCGACGCACAATGGTTACTGCGTCATCTTGTGAACTTATTTAAAGGTAATCCCATGAGCAACGTACTGATCATCAATGCACACGAACCATCACCATATTCAGAAGGTCGTCTAAATGCTTCTCTTGTCGACAAAGCACAGACGCTTCTGCAAGCAAAAGGCCATAAGGTTCGCGTTGTGACAATGCAAGATGAGATCAACGTAGATGAGCAACTCGCACACTTTGAGTGGGCTGATCGCGTGATCATCCAAAGCCCAATCAACTGGATGTCTGTGCCTTGGTCATTCAAAAAATACATGGACGACGTGTTTACTGCGGGTATGGGCGGCGCACTATGTGCATTCGATGGCCGTAGCGCAGAAGAACCAAAGAAAAACTATGGTACAGGCGGCACTCAAACCAACAGCAAATACATGCTGTCACTGACATTCAACGCGCCAGAAGAATCGTTTGATGATGAGAGCGAATACCTATTCCAAGGTAAAGGCGTGGACGATTTGATGTTCCACATGCACGCTAACTTCCGCTTCTTTGGTATGTCAGCACTGCCTACATTTGCTTGTTACGACGTGATGAAGAACGCAGATATCGAAAACGATTTTGTTCGTTTCGAAGCTCACATTAACGAAAACTTCTAATCCTTTTAGAAAGATAGTGCGAACTGAATGATGAATTGAGATGGACTGCTGCATGCGGTCCATTTTTATTTGTTTGCGGCGAGGTGACGTTTTTATCCGTCATTCCGCAGCCAATTTCAGAATTAAAACAATGTGATCCAGTGATCGTTTACAAATGTTAGTGCGACAGA
>NZ_JAWOWF010000061.1:0-25509 GCF_033340295.1 Vibrio sp. 1401 | reverse complement strand
GCCGACTACCGGAATCGAACTGGTGACCTACTGATTACAAGTCAGTTGCTCTACCTACTGAGCTAAGTCGGCACACTTTATTCTTTGTGCTTTTGTCCGTGTTATAACATTTCGTTAAGACACCAACAAATCAAATTGTGGTGCCCGGAGGCGGAATCGAACCACCGACACGAGGATTTTCAATCCTCTGCTCTACCGACTGAGCTATCCGGGCAACGGAGCGCTATTAAACGGATTTTCCCGCGTTGCGTCAACCACTTTTTTTAAATAATTTCAAAAAAGTGGTTGTTCGAACGCTTTTTATTCAACTGTCACTACAAAGTTTGCTTCGAGTTAAATTCCTTTTTGAAATTTGTAACTTTTTCTAGGTAGCGACGCGCTTCTGCGTTCGGGTGTTTCTTGGTTAACGCCCAATAAACTTGGTTGGGTTGCAATGAATTAAGATCTTGCATTGCGCGTTTGCGATCACTGCGATGAAATGTGTTTAAAACTCCTCCAGTACCGCCATTGTAAGCTGAAATCATGCTGTACTCGAGAGAGGTAGGGTGGCGGACTTCTCTTAAATAACGATTTTTTAAGATATAGAAATACGCAGTACCAGTATCTATGTTGTTTTCTGGATTAAACAAATATTCAGGGCTTGGTTGGCCCGAGCGCTTTTTCACGAGTTTGAACACATCTCGTCCCGCTGTTTTAGGTACAACTTGCATTAGGCCATATGCATTTGCCCAACTTACCGCGTATGGGTTGAAACTGCTCTCGGTTTTAATAATGGCGTATATCAAGTCTTCTGGAATGTCGTATTTCTTGGAAGCTCGACGCACGATATCGGCGTATTGGTAGCTGCGAGTTGAAAAGTGGTCTTCAACCATGGGAATTTCGACGTAATACGCTTTCTTGAAATCTACATTTTTGGTTTTTATTTTATTTGCGATGAGGTATTCCGCAAATCGGTTTGCCCGCCAAGACCATTGAATTGGCTTATTGTCTTGGTCGACAACTTGTTTATACAGGAATGGTTGCCCCTCTAACGTGATACCTTTAGAGGAGAATAAGTCGACGTGAGCGGGATCGTCTGGTGTTAATAAGGTGGTGACAATCGCGTCTTTTAGGTGTTTTTGGGGCTCGGTCGGTGATACGGTCTCTATCGTGATCACGCCTTTGCGAAAGTCGACCTCGGCGCGGCTAAGGTAGTTATCGATGTACTTAACGTAATTACTCTTGCCTGCGTACTTGATTTCTTTTTTACCCCAGCGCTTTTGAATATTGCCTGAAAAGCTATTGATTAAGGCATCTAGCGCCGCAGTATCTTTTTCAAATTGTCCTGGTAGCTCAGCTAAGTTATTGGCAAAACGGTTTGTTGGCTCGTAGTTGACGTCATAAATCTTTTCGACGAATTCACGGCTACAGCCTGCCATTAAAAGTGCGGCAGCAATAAAGACAATTTTTTTCATAAGTATCAGAGTTATTGAAGGTAATAGAAAAATGACACCACAAATGGTTGTGATGTCATTGTTTAACTCAAGCGACTTTATTCGCTCGGCGGTGTGTAACCTTCGATATGAACGTCTTTTCCTTCAAAGAGGAAATTTACCATTTCTGTTTCGATCAGTTTGCGGTGTTCTGGATCCATCATGTTGAGTTTCTTCTCGTTGATCAACATGGTTTGTTTGTGTTGCCACTGAGCCCACGCTTCTTTCGAGATGTTGTCGAAAATGCGTTTACCTAGTTCACCAGGGTAAAGTTGAAAGTCTAGACCTTCGCCTTCTTTCTTTAGTCGAGCACAAAATACAGTGCGGCTCATAATGACTCCTTGTATTCAATTAACGAAGTTCGTGGGGTAGCGTTTCCAGCAATAGTTTTACTGGCGCGGCTAAACCGACTTCTTCAGGTTTAGATAAGTTATACCAAAGACCTTTGTTGCCTTCCATTATCACGTCCGGTTGCTTTGATAAATCAATCAAAATTGGCGTGATATCTAGGTGGTAATGGCTGAATGTATGACGAAAGGTAATCAGTGTTTGCTTCTGTTTGATATTGCTGGCTTGAATGCCGCGTTGATCCAGTAGCAATTCAATGTCGCTTTCTGCATCCACATGTTCGGTTTGTGGGAAGCAGAATAAGCCACCCCAAATGCCTGTTTGTGGTCTTTGCTCCAACCACACCTCATGACCATTTTCGGTGTTGTGGTGAAGCATCACGAAACGAGTTTGCTTGATTGGTTTATCTTTCTTCGGTTTTTTGCCCGGGTAGTCGAGCACATTACCTTGTTGTTTTGCCACACACAGGTCAGCAACAGGGCAGAGGCTACATTTGGGTTTGCTGCGAGTGCAGACCATTGCGCCCATGTCCATCATTGCCTGGTTATACTTATCTACATCCGTTTGTGGGGTATGCGTTTCGGCAATTTCCCACAGCTGGTTTTCAACCTTTTTTTGTCCTGGCCATCCTGCAACTGCGAAACAGCGGGATAGGGTGCGCTTCACGTTACCATCAAGAATCGCGTGTGGTTGTTTATACACAGACGATAAAATGGCGGCAGCAGTAGAGCGACCAATCCCCGGTAGGGCGTTCATTTTCTCTATATCAAGAGGAAACTCACCATTGTATGTAGAGGCGACCTCTTGTGCTGCTTTGTGAAGGTTACGGGCTCGGGCGTAATACCCTAAGCCAGTCCAAAGGTGTAGGACTTCATCTTGCTCAGCATTGGCAAGATCGATTACGGTTGGAAAGCGCTCCAAGAAACGTTGGTAATACGGAATAACCGTAGTGACCTGAGTTTGCTGAAGCATAATTTCAGACAACCAGACACTGTATGCGGTCTTATTTTGTTGCCACGGAAGATCTTTTCTTCCATATGCGTCATACCATTCTAGGATGGCACTGGCGAAAGGTGTCACGACTTGCTCTGTATTCTATTATTGGTTAGGTGCAAAATTGCACCACATAATGGGCAAGAAGTACAACGGATAAACAGTAGGGATATAAAGAGGTGTTTCGTTGCTTTTGGATTGCCATAGACCAAGAGCTCAACAAATACTTGCACCTAAGTAAATTCTTTGGATAATCCCCGCTTTGATTAATCAATGTGCAGGCAAAATCAATGAGTGAAGTAACCACTAACGAATACAACGAAGACGGAAAGCTGATCCGCAAAATCCGCAGCTTTGTACGCCGTGAAGGGCGTTTGACTAAAGGTCAAGAGAGCGCGATGAATGAATGCTGGCCTACGATGGGTATTGACTTCAAAGCTGAACTTCTCGATTGGAAAGAGGTGTTTGGCAACGATAACCCAGTAGTGCTTGAGATCGGTTTTGGTATGGGTGCTTCATTGGTTGAAATGGCAAAGAACGCGCCAGAGAAAAACTTCATCGGTATCGAAGTTCATAGCCCAGGCGTGGGTGCTTGTCTTGCCGATGCTCGCGAAGCGGGAATTACTAACCTGCGTGTAATGTGTCACGATGCGGTAGAAGTATTCGAACACATGATCCCAAATGGCAGCTTATCGACACTGCAATTGTTCTTCCCAGACCCTTGGCATAAGAAGCGTCACCACAAGCGTCGTATTGTTCAATTAGGTTTTGCGGAAATGGTGCGTGAGAAGCTTATCCCTAATGAAGGTATTTTCCACATGGCGACCGACTGGGAAAACTACGCAGAGCACATGATTGAAGTGATGAACCAAGCGCCTGGTTTCGAAAACATTGCTAAAGATGGTGATTTCGTTCCTCGTCCAGACGATCGCCCGCTAACGAAGTTTGAAGCTCGTGGTCACCGTCTTGGTCACGGTGTTTGGGATATCAAATATAAGCGTATTGCGTAACCAGAGGAGTTCATGGGATGTACCATTACGCGATATTAGCGAATCCGGGTCATAACCGAATTTACTTTGATAGCGCAATGACCATTGCCTGTTCTGAGCTAAAAGCAATTTTAGCTTCACAAGGCGTGGATGTGACAGAAATTGGTAGTAAAGACGTTGGCTTACCTGCTGCGTTGGTGTTTTCTTGTCAGGAAGCGCTAACCGATGAGCAGGCGCGAAGAATCGCAGCCTCTTCGATTTACTATGCGCTATTTGAAGTGCGCGAAGATGGTTTACTTCGACCAGTTCAAGCGCCCGTATTTAACACTTTCCCGGAAAGTATGAGCCAGATTTTGCGCTACACCGGGAAAACAAACGAGCAGTTTACCCGTTTGATGGTGAATATCGGCATTAGTGCGTCCAATACGGGAAGTGAACAACTGACCTTAATGGATCCAATGTGTGGTAAAGGTACAACCTTATTTGAAGGCTTGATCCACGGTTTGAACGTGGTAGGGGTTGAGATCAACGCCAAGTGGGTGCAAGAGATCCAGACCTTTATTGTTAAGTTCATGAAGAATGGCCGCTTTAAGCACAAAGTGAGCAAAGAAAAGCGCACTGCGGGTGGCAAGAAAGTGGCGGATGGTTTCGTGGTTGAAGCTGCAGCAAATAAAGAAGATTACAACCAAGGCAATCTTCAGTTTATGAAGCTGTATTCGGCTGATACTCGTATCGCTGATCAAGTCGTGAAAAAGAACTCAGTTGATGTGATGGTGTCTGATCTGCCTTATGGCGTGCAGCACGGCAGCAAAAATGCCAAGGACAGCAAACTGAACCGTAGTCCACTAGAGCTTTTAAAAGAGGCTCTGCCTGCATGGAAAGTGGTATTGAAAAAGCAAGGTTCAGTGGTGTTGTCTTTCAATGAATTCACATTGAAATGGAAAGATGTCGCGGCATTATTTGAAGAGCAAGGTTGGAAGGTACTTTCAGAAGAGCCTTACATCGGTTATCTTCACCGTGTTGATCAATCTATCAACCGCAATATTATTGTGGCAGTAAAACCATAATCGACTTGAGTCGAACGAACCCTATGGAAAAGCCAACGACACGTTGGCTTTTTTTACCTCTGAGCTCAACGAGTTCTCTTGTAAATAGAAGGTAGAGAATGAAACCGACAGTGGAAATTTTGACAGATATTTTGGCGGAAGTACGCCCTTTAATCGGCCAAGGTAAAGTGGCTGATTATATTCCTGCTCTGGCAAAAGTACCCAGCAACAAGTTAGGTATTGCGGTATACACCAACGAAGGTGAGGTTATTAAGGCGGGTGATGCCGATGAACCTTTCTCTATCCAATCTATTTCAAAAGCATTGAGCTTGACGTTAGCGATGTGCTTGTACAAGCAAGAAGAAATTTGGTCTCGAGTGGGAAAAGAGCCTTCGGGGCAGGCATTTAATTCGCTAATCCAGCTAGAAATGGAGCAAGGTATTCCTCGTAATCCATTTATAAATGCTGGAGCGATAGTAGTGGCAGATTTGTTACAAACTCGCTTATCTGCACCTCGTCAGCGCCTGTTGGAATTTGTGCGTCAGCTTTCTGGTGATACCCATATTGTGTATGACAAAGTCGTTGCGGCATCCGAAATGATGCATGGTGATCGTAATGCGGCGATTGCATATCTCATGCGTTCGTTTGGCAACTTCGAAAATGAAGTGATTCCAGTACTACAAAACTACTTCCACGCTTGTGCGCTGAAGATGAGTTGCGTCGATTTGGCTAAAACGTTTAGCTATTTAGCAAACAAGGGCACATCGGTACAAACGGGTAAGCCTGTAGTTTCTCCTGTGCAAACCAAACAACTTAATGCACTGTTAGCAACGTGTGGCTTGTATGATGGCGCGGGCGAGTTTGCTTATCGCGTTGGAATGCCTGGTAAGTCTGGTGTTGGTGGTGGCATTATCGCGGTAGTACCTGGTGAAATGACCATTTCAGTATGGTCTCCAGAGCTTGATCCTTCAGGTAACTCGCTTGCGGGTACTAAGGCGCTTGAGCTGCTCTCAGAGCGAATTGGCCGTTCAATTTTCTAATGTTGGAAATGTGTCAACCTTATTTAGGACGGCACAGTTTCTAAATAAAAAGCCTCTCAATTGAGAGGCTTTTTTTGTTTTGGGGTTGCGTTACTCTTCGCTTTCTTCGGCCATAAAGGCTTCGAGCAAATCATTAAGGAAGAGCTTCCCTTTTTCAGTAATTTGCCAGTGGGTAGGCGTTTCACTCAGGTAGCCCATTTCTATCGCCCAGTTGATGGTTTCTTGAATCGTACTGAGCGGTAAGCCCGTAGTGTCTACATAATCTTGCTTCGGACAGGCTTCGATTAAGCGGAATCGGTTCATAAAGAACTCGAATGGACGATCTTCATCCAGGACGACATGTTCTGTATGCAGATAAGGTTTGACCATATTTTGATAAGCCGCTAAATAGCCTCGCGGGTGTTTTACCTTTGTCGTTCGAATAATACGTCCGTCGGTAAAACTGAGTTTGCCATGAGAGCCACAACCGATACCAAGGTAATCACCAAAGCGCCAGTAGTTGAGGTTGTGCTGACACTGATAGCCCGGCTTACTGTAACCGGAGATTTCATACTGCACATAACCCGCAGCTGCAAGTTTTTGGTGTCCGAGCTCGAAAATATCCCACAAGTCATCATCGTCAGGTAGCGTTGGTGGCTTGTAGTAAAACATGGTGTTTGGTTCGATGGTCAGCTGATACCAAGACAAGTGCGGCGGTGCCAACTCAATCGCTTTGTCCAAATCTGCCAAGGCTTGTTCGATGCTTTGATCAGGTAAGCCGTGCATGAGATCGAGGTTAAAGCTGTTCAAACCGATTTGGTGCGCCAGCTTAGCAGCATTGACGGCTTCGTCTTGGCCGTGAATGCGCCCCAAACGCTCAAGCTTCTGCTGCTCAAAGCTTTGCACGCCGATAGAGATACGCGTTACCCCGGCTTTACGGTAGCCAACAAAACGCTCTGCTTCGATGGTGCCTGGGTTCGCTTCCATGGTAATTTCGATTTCAGGCTTGAACGGAATACGCGCTTCAATGCCCTTAAGTAGACGCTCGATACCTTCTGCCGAAATCAAACTCGGCGTACCACCACCAATGAAGATTGAATGCAGTGGACGTGGCGCTTCGTTAAGTCGGTATTTCTCAATGTCGGTATCCAAATCTTCTAAAAGGGCACTGATGTACTCTTCTTCTGGAATCTCGGTTTTGAGCGCGTGAGAGTTAAAGTCGCAATACGGGCACTTTTGCACACACCACGGGATGTGTACATACAAGCTGAGTGCTGGGGGCGTTAACATGGTCTAATTCGCTCGTGATTACTGAGACACTTGCTCAGACAGTTGAGCAAACAACGACTTGAGCGCTTTACCGCGGTGAGACAGTTGTTTCTTACGTGCAGGTTCAAGTTCGGCTGACGCACAGTTGTCTTCAGGAACAAAGAAGATTGGGTCGTAGCCAAAGCCATTTTCACCGTGTGCTTCAGTTAGAATTCGGCCTTCCCATTTACCGTGACAGACGATAGGCGTTGGGTCGTTCTCGTGACGCATGAGGACTAATACACAGTGGAAACGTGCTGTACGCTCTGCTTCTGGTACGCCTTCCATTGCCGCTAGCAATTTTTCTAGATTCTCTTGATCAGATGCGCTCTCGCCTGCGTAACGTGCAGAGTAAATGCCCGGAGCGCCTTTTAAGAAATCGACTTCTAAGCCAGAGTCATCTGCAATCGCAGGAAGCCCTGTTTCTTGTGCGGCATGGCGAGCTTTAATGATTGCGTTTTCAATGAAAGTTGTACCCGTTTCAGCTACTTCCGATACATTGAATTCACTTTGCGCTAATACTTCAAAGCCGAAGTCAGACAACAAATCTGCCATTTCACGAACTTTGCCTTGGTTACCAGTTGCTAGCACAATTTTTTTCATGGGAATCTCTTTTAATAGTGATAGAGGAGAACAAATCGTTCTCCTCTAGATATTCTTTAACTAATAAGTGGTTTTTAGCCTGCTTAGATCCAAAAGCTTTTGGAACATCACAACCCAATTACTCTTCAACATAAAACTTCTGGGTGAATTTAAGCTTACCTGAGCCTTTGTTTCCAGCTTTTACGTCAATATCGAAAGTAAAAGTTTCTTCGTGGGTAATTGGCAGTTCGGCTAAATAGTATATCGCATTGCCTTCTTTGACTTCACGAAAGGTCAAGGTCTGAGTTTGGCCGATAAGGTTCTTCGCGCGTCCAGCAATTTTTGCTTCTAATGCTGGCTTACCCAATGAAGCTCTATCTAACACGCTAATATTAACCACAGCGAGGTATCCATTACGTTTGATATCGTAGCTACGTGCGACTTTGGGTGTTAGGAATGTTGAGTTAAACGCGACATAGTGTACTTCGATATCTTTCATATTTTTAAACTGATCGGCGAAGCTTGGTAACGACAACAGGCTAATCAGTAATGCGGTAATCCATTTGCTCATTGTTACTTCCTCAAAGCACTTGTTATAAAACAACCATAGCTGCAATTTTACCTTGGTCAGGGGTAAAAAATGCGTACTCAGTCGTTGGTATTAGTAAGTGTGGTACAAAATCGTAAATAAAAAGCCATCATAAGATGGCTTTAATTTCTGTCGGTATCTGGGTAGGCGATTCTATCCGAATTTGTTTGTGCCGTCCTAATTCACCTTTTTCTATGTGAACCAAGCCCTTAGCGATTTTAAACTGCTTGGCTAAGAACTTAGTTAGGTGTGCATTAGCTTTGCCATCGACAGGTGGAGCAGTAATGGCGATTTTTAGCTCTTCACCATGCAAGCCAACGATTTTATCGCGGCTAGCTTTAGGTTGAATATAGAGCTTCAGGATGATGTCCTCACCATCTTGCCAAACTGCAGCTGACATTATAGCTGGAACCAAATTGGACCAATGATATCGCCCATTAAGAAGTTCGCGAACTGCAAGCCGATAAATAACACCAGTACGCTTAAATCAAGACCACCAATAGCCGGAAGAATACGACGGATTGGAGCGCACATTGGCTCGGTCAGTTGATGGAATACGTACTCGATAGGGCTGCGGCCTTGGCTTACCCAGCTCAAAATTGCACGGATCAATAGTACCCAGAACAATAGGCCACCTGCGGCTTTGATTAATGATAATAAGCCCAAGAATAAGAAGTCAGCACTGAAAGAGACGGAACCGTTCGAAGCTATTAGGATAAGCACGACAAATTTAAGCACACACAACACGTAGGCAAACAACACGGTTGCTAGGTCAATATTCCCCACGGAAGGGATAACGCGGCGCAATGGACCAATGACCGGCTGAGTCGCTTTTACCATAAATTGCGAGAATGGGTTGTAGAAGTCTGCGCGCGCAGCTTGCAACCAAATTCGCAAAATTACGACCATGATGTACAGGTCAAATAGGGTTGAGATGAGAAAACTCATTGAATTCATAAGGTACCCTTAACAAGTGATGGATGATACTAAACGGAGTTCATCCAAATAATTAAAACAGTTTTTCCATTTCTTCCGCGCGAGCCACAGCAGCTTGCATGGCTTTAGCGACAATATCTGAAAGTTGATGTTCGTTGAATGTACGCAGTGCTTCTGCCGTTGTCCCACCTTTCGAAGTTACGTTCTCACGCAGGGTCGATAGCTCAGTTTCTGGGTTGCTAACCACCATACTGGCCGCGCCCAGTGCAGCTTGCTGAACCAATAGTCGAGCGGTCTCTTTATCAAAGCCTTGCGCAATCGCTTCTGCTTGCATCGCTTCCATAAACAGGAAGAAGTATGCTGGAGCACTGCCCGCTGCGGCAATCACATTATTGATGCCAGACTCTTGCTCAACCCAACATACTTTACCGACCGCTTCCATTAACTCTGCGGCAAAAGCTTTGTCGTGCTCGGTTACATGAGTTGGTGCGAACAACCCACTCATACCCAATCCAAGTTGTGATGGCGTATTTGGCATAACACGAACCAAGTTCAATTTGGTGGCTAGCATATCATCCAATCGTGAACAGTTGATGCCTGCGGCAATAGAAATCACCAGTTTATTAGTGAAATCGATCGATTGCAGTGGTTTACAGACATCCGCCATCATTTGCGGTTTTACAGACAATACCACCACATCCGCCTCGGTCGCAGCTTGGATGTTATCGCTGGTGGTACGGATGCCAAAATCTTGTTCTAGCAGAAGGCGGCGAGCCTCTGAAGGAGCCGTCGCGGTAATGTTTTGCGCTGGGTATCCGTTAGCAACCAAGCCGGAAACAATGGCTCTCACCATGTTGCCAGCACCAATGAAGGCGATTTTTTTATGTTCCATTTGTCTGATTTCCATCATGATATTTAGAATTTGTTGTGCGCTCAGGTGTATAATGGCGCCGCTGTTACTTACTGCTCCTATTGGCGAGTAAGATGATTGCGCATTTACGCTCTAACGATTGGCGACATAACTTATGTCGCGAGTGAGCGTTTTGTTGATTTAGCTGTAGTCTCGTGCGCCGAAAATAGCGGTTCCAATACGAACCATTGTACTACCAGCTTCGATTGCAGCGGTCATATCACCACTCATTCCCATTGATAATGTATCGATTTCCGGGAACTGTGCTTCGAGTGTTTGCTTCAACGTAGCCAACTTCTGAAATTCACGGAGTTGTGATTCGTAGTCAGACACGTTGGCAGGAATCGACATCAACCCTCTTAAAGTGAGGTTAGGTAGGCGAGAAATCAACTCCGCCAGCTCGAATACTTCCGCTTCAGTGACACCAGACTTAGATGCCTCACCACTGGTGTTAACCTGAATCAGAACTTGTAGCGGTTTAAGTTCGCTTGGACGCTGATCATTCAGGCGTTGAGCAATCTTGGTTCGATCGATGGTGTGAACCCAATCGAAATGTTCGGCAACAAGTCGCGATTTATTCGACTGAATCGGGCCAATGAAGTGCCATTCGATTCGATTATCTGGATAATGCTCGGCAAAGTGCTGAACTTTACTGACGCCCTCTTGGACGTAGTTTTCACCAAAGGCGGTTTGTCCCGCTTGGTAGGCTTCGAGAATTGCCTCGACAGGTTTAGTTTTGCTTACCGCTAGAAGTTGCACTGACTCTGGAGTTCGACCACATTTTTGCTCGTCATATCGAATTTGAGAGGTGATATGTTCAATATTTTGTTGAATACTACTCATAGCTGTACTTTAGACTTAAGGATTTTAAATGGATATCACTGAGTTACTGGATTTTAGTGTAAAACATAATGCCTCGGATCTACATCTTTCTGCAGGTGTCCCACCAATGGTTCGTATTGATGGGGATGTGAGAAAACTAGGCATTCCAGCGTTTACACACCAAGAAGTGCATCGTTTGGTTTTCGAAATCATGAACGATGCCCAACGCAGTGAGTTCGAAGAAAAACTCGAAGTCGATTTCTCTTTTGAGTTGCATAACGTTGGCCGTTTCCGTGTCAACGCTTTCAACCAATCTCGCGGTTGTGCGGCAGTATTCCGTACCATTCCAAGTAGCATTCCAACTCTGGAAGAGCTAGAAGCGCCAGAGATCTTCAAAAAAATTGCGAACGCTGAAAAAGGCTTAGTTCTGGTCACTGGCCCAACAGGTTCAGGTAAATCGACGACCTTAGCAGCCATTGTTGACTACATTAACCGTAATCACAACAAGCACGTACTCACAATTGAAGATCCGATTGAATTTGTTCACAACAACAATAAATGTTTGATCAACCAGCGTGAAGTTCACCGTGACACCCATAGTTTCCAAAACGCACTGCGCAGCGCATTGCGTGAAGACCCGGATGTCATTCTGGTTGGTGAGATGCGTGACAAAGAAACCATCAGCCTTGCGTTAACGGCGGCGGAAACGGGGCACTTAGTGTTCGGCACGTTACATACCAGCTCGGCGGCAAAAACCATTGACCGTATTATCGATGTGTTTCCTGGTAGTGATAAAGATATGGTTCGCTCGATGCTATCTGAGTCCCTTCGTTCGGTTATCGCGCAAAAGCTTCTGAAGCGTAATGGTGGTGGCCGTATTGCATGCCATGAAATTATGATGGCAACGCCTGCGATTCGCAACTTGATCCGCGAAGACAAAGTCGCGCAGATGTATTCGGTCATTCAAACAGGTGCGGCTCACGGCATGCAAACCATGGAGCAAAATGCTCGTCAGTTAATGGCGCAAGGCATGGTTGCTCGTGAAGAGGTCGATAGTAAGATCGGATTAGAAGTGCAGCAATTCTCGTAACGTTCATACAGATAATGGTGAATACGGAAGATGGATCTAGATAAATTTCTCGAAGGCATGTTGGCGCTGAAAGCGTCGGATCTTTACATCACGGTTGGAGCGCCAATTCTATTTCGTGTGGATGGCGAATTGCGTCCGCAAGGGGAAAAACTCACCGAGAGTGATGTGGCTGCATTACTCGACAGCGCTATGGAACCAGATCGGCGTCAGGAATTTCGTAAAAGTCGCGAGTCGAATTTTGCCATTGTGAGAGATTGTGGCCGCTTCCGTGTGAGTGCCTTTTTTCAACGCGAGTTACCAGGCGCAGTGATTCGTCGTATTGAAACTAATATTCCTACTTTTGAGCAGTTAAAGTTACCGTTAGTGTTGCAAGATTTGGCGATAGCTAAGCGTGGTTTGGTGCTGGTGGTCGGTGCTACTGGATCGGGTAAATCGACCACCATGGCGGCGATGACAGGCTATCGAAACAGCAATAAAACCGGGCACATTTTGACGGTCGAAGATCCGATCGAGTTCGTGCATGAACACAAGCGCTGTATCGTGACTCAACGTGAAGTTGGGTTAGATACGGAAAGCTATGAAGTTGCGCTTAAAAACTCGCTGCGCCAAGCACCAGATATGATTTTGATTGGTGAGATCCGTAGCCGTGAAACAATGGAATACGCGATGACCTTCGCCGAAACGGGTCACCTGTGTATGGCAACGTTGCACGCCAACAATGCAAACCAAGCTTTAGAGCGCATTCTTCACTTGGTACCGAAAGATCAAAAAGAACAATTCTTGTTCGATTTGTCGATGAACCTAAAAGGCGTGGTTGGTCAGCAGCTGATCCGAGATAAAAATGGGCAGGGACGTCATGGTGTATTTGAGATCTTGCTAAATAGCCCACGTGTGTCGGATTTGATTCGTCGCGGAGATTTACATGAGTTGAAGTCAACCATGGCTCGCTCAAATGAGTTTGGTATGCTGACGTTCGATCAATCTCTTTATAAGTTAGTGATGCAAGGTAAGATCAGCGAAGAGGATGCACTACATAGTGCCGACTCAGCGAATGATCTGCGCCTGATGTTGAAAACGCAGCGTGGTGAAGCATTCTCTACGGGCAGTTTGGCAAACGTTAAGATCGATATGGATTAATCCAATCCAGAAACAAAAAAGGTTGGCAGAAGCCAACCTTTTTTCATTGTGCTTGAAGTGTTTACTCACCCCAAAGGGCTTCAAACCAGCTTTCTAGAATCACCACCGCTGACTGGCAGTCAACATTACCTTTCGATAGGGCTTTGTAGCCGCCCATGCTGAACAACTCCGCACGAGCTTCTGCAGTAGATAAACGCTCATCATGCAGCTCAACAGGCAATCCGTATCGGCCTTGCAGACGCTTAGCAAATTTTCGTGCACGAGGGGTTATGGTCTCAAGGTCTTTACCATGCAGATCGGTCGGTAAACCGACCACTAGCAAATCTGGTTGCCACTCTTTGATTTGCTTTTCGATATCGTCCCAGTTTGGAATACCGTCATTGGCTTTAAAGGCTTTTAATGGGGAAGCTGTACCAGTAATTTCTTGGCCAATAGCGCTACCAATGCTTTTGGTTCCAAAGTCAAAAGCCATAATTGTGCGTGACATAAGGTGTCTCTATCTAATGTAACTGTATATTTGGACTAAGCATGTCCAGAGTCTGCTGAAAGGTGACTTGGGTCGATACCCAGCTTTTCGACCGCTTTCTTCCAACGCTCGTTGATTGGTGTATTAAAGATAATTTCAGGCGTCGCTTCAATGGTGAGCCAAGAGTTTTCGACCAGCTCACTTTCTAATTGGCCTGCACTCCAACCGGAGTAGCCAAGTGCCACTAAGTAATCACTTGGTTCTGCTTCTGTTCCTAACACCGACAGAATATCACGCGAAGTGGTTACCGCGAGGTCATCGGTCATTTGGACGCTGGACTCGTAGTAATCTTTGGGTTTATGCAAAATAAAGCCACGATCTTCCGAGATTGGGCCGCCATTATAAACTGGTCTATCTAGACTGGCTTCAAATAGGCGCGGGTGTACTGGCTGAACTTCCACCTGCTTGAGCATGTTGCCGACGGTGATATCAACAGGAGCATTGATCATCAGCCCCATAGCGCCGTCTTCGTTGTGCTCACAAACGTAGATCACGCTGTTTTGAAAGTACGGATCTTTCATCCCAGGCATGGCAACCAAAAAGTGATTTGTGAGATTCATACTCATACTGACCCTTAACTCTCGTAAATGCCCTTAAGCAAACATCATACAATTTACATCTAGGTATGTGCATGAGTTTGCTTAAGTTAATGTACTACGCTCTCTATTAACTGTAATACAGTTTGAGTTATTCGCCTTTTACTCGACGCTCAATCGCATCCATCAGCTTGCCTGTGATTGAGATATCAAAAGCTGCTTCAATTTCGCGAATACAGGTTGGGCTGGTGACGTTGATTTCTGTTAGCTTGTCGCCAATTACGTCAAGGCCAACAAAGATAAGGCCTTTTTCTTTCAGTGTCGGAGCAACGGTTTGCGCAATTTTGAGGTCGGTTTCGCTTAGCGGACGAGCTTCACCAGTACCACCAGCGGCTAGGTTGCCGCGCGTTTCGCCTTTAGCAGGAATGCGTGCTAGACAGTAAGGCATAGGTTCGCCATCTACCACTAGGATACGTTTGTCACCGTTGCTGATGTCTGGCACGAAGGTTTGTGCCATTGCGTAGTTTTGACCGTGGTTAGTCAATGTCTCGATGATTACAGAGACGTTTGGATCGTTTTCTTTTACACGGAAGATGGACGCGCCACCCATACCATCAAGCGGTTTCAGGATGACATCACCATGTTTTTCACGAAATTCTTTAATTTTTTCTGCTTTTCGCGTCACGATCGTTGTAGGTGTCAGCTCTGGGAACCATGCTGTAAACAGCTTTTCGTTACAATCACGTAAGCTTTGAGGCTTGTTAACGATCAGTGCACCCTGTTCTTCTGCACGCTCAAGGATGTAAGTCGCGTAGATGTATTCAGTATCAAACGGAGGATCTTTACGCATTAGCACCGCGTCTAGCTCAGACAGTTCGATAGTTTGCTCTGATTTGAACTCGTACCAACCGTTTGGATCTTCTTTTAGTTCTACCACTTTAGTATCTGCAATGGCAACGCCTTGATCGAGATGCAGATCATTCATTTCCATGTAGTGGATTTCATAGCCGCGTCGTTGCGCTTCAAGCATCATGGCAAAGCTAGAGTCTTTTTTGATGTTAATGGACGAGATTGGGTCCATTACGATACCGAGTTTGATCATTATTTTTCTCCGTTTAACCAAGATCGCCGAAACGAACTTGTAAGGCTGTAATTGCTGTCAGAGCCGCTGTTTCGGTACGCAGAACGCGAGGGCCGAGTAGCGTTTCTTCAAATTGGTATTCTCGAGTCATCTCGATTTCTTCAGACGATAAACCGCCTTCAGGACCGATCAGTAGGCGCACTTTTTCAACCGGGGTTGGCAAAGTGTTGATTGAGTATTTAGCACGAGGGTGAAGGTTAAGCTTTAAACCATCGTACTCTTCTTTACACCACTCTTCCAAGCTCATAATTGGACGAATTTCGGGCACGACATTACGCCCACATTGCTCACAGGCACTGATGGCGATTTTCTGCCATTGCGCGAGTTTTTTCTCAAAACGCTTTTGGTCAAGCTTGACACCACAACGTTCAGAAATCAGAGGAGTGATGGTATTGACGCCAAGTTCAACAGACTTTTGGATGGTGAACTCCATCTTATCGCCACGTGAAATGACTTGACCAAGGTGCAGATCTAAAGGGGATTCAATACTGTTTTCTACGCGCTCGGTGATGTTAACCAAAACTGATTTTTTGCTGACTTCACTGATAACCGCTGGGAACTCTGCGCCACTGCCGTCAAAAAGGAGAACGTCTTGGCCTTCTTTCATGCGCAAAACACGACCGATATGGCCTGCTGCGTCGTCACTTAAAGCAAGTGAGCCAAGTTGATGAATGGTTTCTGGATGATAAATTCGAGGGGTACGCATGAGATTTCCAGCAAGAGAATAAACTTAAACCCTAACATGGATGCTTTGCACCGAAAAAACAAGGGGCAAGAAGCGTTTCAATATCAGTAATTGAAACGCTTCGAGGTCGGAGGTTACAGTGCGCGGCAGGCTTCTTGAACAAATGGGTTGTGATTGCCCTGTACTTTTGCAATGCGCTCGTCACGCTCACATTCCCATTTATCGACAGGATAGGTTTTGTTCCAAGCACTCATTAATTGCGTTTGCTGCTTCGACAGTTTGAAACCGTACTCTTTGCTCATGTATAGATAGGTACGAGCAATTGAGCCACGCGCACGGTCTGGTGGCATGACTTTACGCTGCTTAAAGTTCACTTGCATCTCACAGCGACCATAACTCACGCCATCCATACCGTTCCATTGGCTGAAGTTGTAGTTCGAACGGTCACCGTTTACTTCACCAATAGCAGGAGTTAGGTTGTGCAAGTCTGCTTCCATCAAACGAAAAGTTTTGTCTTTTTTCTTACAGTTTTTACGTCCGCCATCTTGCCAGCATTGACGCTGGTGGCCAAATTGCCACGCAGGAACCACATGCTCCCATTCGATTCGTGCAGCCCGTTTTTCTTGTTTACGGACTTGGTAGCCGCAAGAGGCTAAATCGGGTAAGCCTTTCTTGCCTTGCCATTGAATGTTACAGCCACAGTAGAAGCTTGTTGGATGGTCTTGATAAATTTTGACCGCCTCACGTTTGGCTGCAGAGAATGAGCTCGGTGGCGCGGCAATCGCAGTGCTAGAAAGCGCGATAAGCAACAGAGAGAATAAGTATTTCATGATAAAAGTCTTTATAAAGTATGACTTTATTCATGATAACACGCATAAAATAGCTTTAGTGATGAGTAAGTTAACAATAGTTGGCGAAGGGAAGGTTTTGATCAAATCGATCTTTATTTTGGGAACGCAAGTAACACTATGAGGTAAGGGCTACGATAATTGAATACCGGTGAAGTTAAGTGGTTGGCGGCATTTTTGACAAGAGTACGTCGCCTCTTTGCGCAGCACTTTATTATGACGGCGAATCGATAGAGGGTAGGTCATACAACCACAACGATACTCAAAGGTTTTACCTTGAACGGATTTTACTTCAAAGCTGTGAGTGGTTTTGGCTGGTACGTTAAATACGGCTTCCATGACGCCTTTCCATTCTTTGCCGTGAGGCCTAACTCGCCCGTAAACCTGATAAGTAATCAGGTGTGCTACTTCATGAGGAATGACTTCATCTAAGAATGCTTGGGTGTTTTCGCGAAATAAAACAGAGTTTAGGCGTACTTGATTTAATTGAAGGTAGGCTTTTCCTGCCGCTTTCCCACGAACGTCGAAGGTGATTGTTGGAATCGGGAAAGAACGTTTGAAAGCTTGTTCCGCCATCGCGATACAGTCCGCCATCACTTGCTTGGCTTTATAGCTGAGTTCTATATCCACAATTCACCTCGATAAATCAAATAAAAAAGCCCCCGCATTTGCGAGGGCCAGATCATAGCATCAGTTAATTATGGTGTGTGTTTTTTCTTGATGGTGGCATGGTAAGCGTGCCATGTACCGTAGCCTAGAACTGGCATGGTAAACAACATTCCGATCCCGTAGGTCGCAAAGCCGATAAGAATACCGCCACAGATGACCGCTGCCCAAACAATCATTGCTGGAATGTTGGATTTCACGGCATTAAAGCTGGTAAATACAGCGGTCATCATGTCTACGCGACGCTCCATCATGAGCGGAATAGAAAAGGCTGAAATGCTAAACACCACACAAGCCAAAACAAAGCCAACTAAAGAGCCGATGACAAGGAAGGGTAGGAACTCACTTAAAGGTGCCCCTTGAACAGAAGGGTAGAGCGCATGAAGTAGAGCGGCAATGCGCATCCAAAATATCATACACACTGCGAGTAACACGGCGAACGCCCATTGAGATGTTGAGTTACGACCGATCGCTTTCATTGAATGGAACAAGCTTGCTTTGTGTCCGCGCTCTCTCTCCCAACTGGCATCATACAAGCCCAGCGCGAGAAACGGACCGATTAACATGTAAACAATCAAACTGGGCATGACGACCAAGTGTGTGCCTTGCCACTGTACGAGCAAAACAATGCCTATCGCAGCTGCCATAAAACAGATGCCATAGAAAGCACTAATAAGTGGCATTCGCACGAAATCATGCAGACCTAATGCTAGCCAATGAAAAGGTGCAGAAAGATTGACCGTATTGCACGGTATGGTTCTGGCGTATTCGTTGTCTGGCACTTCCTTTCGCTTGTTGTGGAAGTCCGATGGATTAACAGTTCGAGGCATAACTCCTCCTTGATTTATTCCCACATTATCCGCTTATACCAACTGACAGCGGTTTTTGTTCAGTCAAACTTGAAGCGACTTTTTCAAGTTTACATCTGAGCATTGGCTTAGTTTGGTATCGGCCATAAAGATGCCTGACTCATGTCTTTACTTAAGTGTTGCTTCCACAGTCGCCAGCATCCGACGTCTCTATTTAAATTGGAATTAACAATATTTTAACTATTGGCGGAGATGGGATAATTTACAAATAATTGCTTAAAATTTATTCGGTATAAAAATGAGGGAGAAACAGGACTGCTTTGTGGCGCAGGGCGGTATGAGTCGAAATGACTAGATAAAAGTTGCTGAAAATAAAAAGCCCCCACCATAGGCGAGGGCTTGATTGATTCTTGCATGGCTTGATTATTTGATGCCAGCGAAATCGCGTAGAAGTGCAGCTTTGTCTGTTGCTTCCCACGGGAATTCTTCACGACCGAAGTGACCGTAAGCCGCTGTCTTCTTGTAGATAGGTTGAAGAAGGTTAAGCATTTCTTGTAGACCGTATGGACGTAGGTCGAAGAATTGACGAACCGCTTCAATGATGATGTCGTGAGATACTTTCTCAGTACCGAACGTTTCCACCATGATAGACGTTGGATCAGCAACACCGATTGCGTAAGAAAGTTGGATCTCACAACGGTCAGCCATGCCTGCCGCTACGATGTTTTTCGCTACGTAGCGTGCTGCGTATGCTGCACTACGGTCAACTTTTGATGGATCTTTACCAGAAAACGCACCGCCACCGTGACGAGCTGCGCCGCCGTAGGTATCTACGATGATCTTACGACCA
Organism: Vibrio sp. 1401; assembly: GCF_033340295.1. NCBI lineage: Bacteria > Pseudomonadati > Pseudomonadota > Gammaproteobacteria > Vibrionales > Vibrionaceae > Vibrio > Vibrio sp. 1401. The sequence continues at coordinate 6,207 of NZ_JAWOWF010000061.1, read as the reverse complement.
GTTAGACCACAGTCACCCATAGGACCACCGATTACGAAGCGACCGGTTGGATTAATGAAGAAGTTTGTTTCTTTGTTGATCCACTCAGAAGGTAGCACTGGCTTAATGATCTCTTCCATTACCGCTTCACGCAGGTCTGAAGTTGAGATTGAGTCACAGTGTTGAGTTGAAAGAACAACCGCGTCGATACCAACGATGTTACCTTGATCGTATTGGAATGTTACCTGAGATTTTGCATCAGGACGCAACCAAGGTAGTGTGCCGTTTTTACGAACTTCTGCTTGCTTTTGAACAAGACGGTGAGAGTAAGTAATTGGCGCTGGCATTAGTACTTCAGTTTCGTTACAAGCGTAACCAAACATGATGCCTTGGTCGCCTGCACCTTGTTCTTTAGGGTCAGCTTTATCAACACCTTGGTTGATATCTGGCGACTGTTTACCGATTGTGTTTAGTACCGCACAAGAATCTGCGTCAAAGCCCATATCTGAATGTACGTAGCCGATTTCACGAACGGTTTCACGAGTTAACTCTTCGATGTCTACCCATGCTGAAGTCGTGATTTCACCACCCACCATTACCATACCGGTTTTAACGTAAGTCTCACATGCAACACGAGCCTTTGGATCTTGCTCTAGAATCGCGTCAAGAACCGCATCAGAAATCTGGTCTGCAATTTTATCTGGATGACCTTCTGATACTGACTCAGAAGTAAACAGGTGCTTAGCCATGTTAGCTCCACTATATCTGGTTTAAAACTGGGGAATGATAAACTCTCCAGCGCAAATTAATACTAATTTTTGTAGGTGTATCTACATCTAGACGTCTATTCTAAATTTGATTGCTCGAATTACAAGCTCTTTTTTGGTTTTTGTTACAACCAAACGTTTGCCTGATTTATTGATAATTTTAAGAACTTCGAACGATTTGGCGCGAAAGGTGCAATATTTGTGAGGTTTTGGACTGGAAAACGTTTGCACACCCAACAGGGCTTTGAGAGAATTATGACCTACTTTTCGTTTCGCTTAATGTACTCAGGAGCAGACATGTCGTCTCGTAAACATCTTGCCAATGCAATTCGTGCTCTAAGCATGGATGGTGTTCAACAAGCTAACTCAGGCCACCCAGGCGCACCAATGGGTATGGCTGATATCGCTGAAGTTCTTTGGCGCTCTCACCTAAACCATAACCCTTCAAACCCAGAGTGGGCCGACCGCGATCGCTTTGTGCTGTCAAACGGTCATGGGTCAATGCTTATTTACTCTCTACTGCACTTAAGCGGTTACGAGCTATCTATTGACGATCTGAAACACTTCCGTCAATTGCACTCAAAAACCCCAGGTCACCCAGAGTACGGCTACGCGCCTGGTATCGAGACAACAACGGGTCCTCTAGGTCAAGGCATCACTAACGCTGTTGGTATGGCGATCGCAGAGAAAGCACTAGCGGCACAGTTCAACAAAGAAGGTCACGATATCGTTGACCACTTTACGTATGTGTTCATGGGTGACGGCTGTCTAATGGAAGGCATCTCGCATGAAGCATGCTCTCTTGCTGGGACGTTAGGTCTAGGCAAACTGATCGCGTTTTGGGATGACAACGGCATTTCTATCGACGGTCACGTTGAAGGCTGGTTCTCTGACGATACACCTAAGCGTTTTGAAGCGTACGGCTGGCATGTAATCCCAGCAGTCGATGGTCACGACTCAGACGCGATCAACGCAGCAATTGAAGCAGCAAAAGCGGACCCACGTCCTACGCTTATCTGTACCAAAACAATTATCGGTTTCGGTTCTCCTAACAAGTCTGGTTCGCACGACTGTCACGGTGCACCACTAGGTCACGATGAGATCCAAGCGGCTCGTGAATACCTAGGTTGGGAGTACGGCCCATTTGAGATCCCGGCAGATGTTTACGCTGAGTGGGATGCAAAAGAAGCGGGCGCCGCGAAAGAAGCAGCTTGGAATGAAAAATTCGAGGCATACGCTGCAGCTTACCCTGCTGAAGCGGCAGAGCTTAAACGACGTCTAAACGGCGAACTTCCTGCACAGTGGGAAGAAAAAGCGAACCAAATCATTGCCGATCTTCAAGCAAACCCAGCGAACATTGCATCACGTAAAGCATCGCAAAATGCACTAGAAGCGTTTGGTCAAATGCTTCCTGAGTTTATGGGTGGTTCTGCTGACCTAGCGCCTTCTAACCTGACCATGTGGTCTGGTTCTAAGTCTCTAGAAACGGAGGACTTCTCTGGCAACTACATCCACTACGGTGTACGCGAATTCGGTATGACTGCTATCATCAACGGTATCGCATTGCACGGTGGTTTCGTTCCTTACGGCGCAACATTCCTAATGTTCATGGAATACGCTCGTAACGCAATGCGTATGGCTGCGCTGATGAAAATTCAGAACATCCAAGTTTACACGCATGATTCGATCGGTCTTGGCGAAGATGGCCCAACTCACCAACCTGTTGAGCAAATGGCGTCTCTACGTGTAACTCCAAACATGAGCACATGGCGCCCATGTGACCAAGTTGAGTCTGCAGTTGCATGGAAACTAGCGATTGAACGTAAAGATGCACCAACTGCACTTATCTTCTCTCGTCAAAACCTAGCGCAACAAGAGCGTACTGCTGAACAAGTCGCAGACATCGCGAAAGGTGCTTACATCCTGAAAGATAGCGAAGGTAAGCCTGAGCTAATCCTTATCGCAACAGGTTCTGAGGTTGAGCTTGCAGTGAAAGCCGCTGAGCAACTAACTTCAGAAGGCAAGAAAGTACGCGTTGTTTCAATGCCATCAACAGACGCATTCGACAAACAAGACGCTGCTTACCGTGAATCTGTACTGCCATCAGACGTAACGGCACGTATCGCTATTGAAGCAGGCATTGCGGATTTCTGGTACAAGTACGTAGGCTTCGACGGTCGCATCATCGGTATGACAACATTCGGTGAATCAGCACCTGCTGGTCAGCTATTCGAGATGTTTGGCTTCACGACTGAAAACGTAGTGAACACAGCTAAAGAATTGCTAGCGTAATTGCAGGACCGTCTAAACAGTCGAACGTAAACGACGATTGTTAAACGCTAAAGTTAGAAAGGCCATCATTATGATGGCCTTTTTATTTTTGTCAGGTTTTCCAACCTTGTGGAATGCTTTGGTGAATGCAGTCTAAAAGTACGGATAAGCGCAGTGGTGGTCGTCCTGCTGGTGTATAGCAGTTAATGGAAATAGGCTCAGAAAGCCAACCTTCTAAGCAAGGTGTGATTCGCCCTGGGTGATGTTTCTCATAGCCGCATGCTGTCCAAGTCGGCAGCAGTCCAATACCATGACCATTCGCGATACTATCTATTTGCATTGCTATGTTGTCGCTGTATAAGCGACTAACAAAGGGTTCTAAAAAGAACTCACCGTGTTGAGGGTGTGCTAGCATCAATCCATTTTCTTGCACTGAACCAAAATCGATCCATGGATGTGCTTCAAGTTCTTTGGGGTGCGGTATAGGCCCATGTTGTTTTAGATAATTTGGAGAGGCAAAAGGCGTATAGCGAAATACCCCCAGCACTTCTTTTCGCCAGTCTAGCTCTTTACGTTCACCGAGCCAGATGAACAAATCTGGGTCATGATGCGCCTCAGAAAAGTCACTGGTAAGTTGAACTCTAACATCGGGATTATCAGCAAGAAAACGATTGAGTACGCCGCCGAGCCAGCTTCTAACTAAGGCAGTATGACAAACAATATGCAGTGGCCCTGAAACTTGGTTCGTTAAACCTTGCAGTGCATCATAACTCTCTTCGCTTAACTCAAGAATCTGGCGGCTGTAGTGGGCAAAGATTTCTCCAGCTCTTGTCAGAACTAATCGATTACCTTGTCTGGCGGTTAGAGCCTGACCGAAGTCTTCTTCTAATTGTGCCAAGCGACGACTTAGCGTTGATTTTGGCTGATTAAGGGCTTTAGCAGCGGCTGTCAAACTTTTATGCTGATTGAGCGCATCAAAGGCTCTAATTGATGCTAAGTCGTGCATATTTCTTTTACTCCTTACTGCGTTATGTACGAGTTCCATAAATGGAAAGAACCGTTCCATAACTCTCACTATGCATCTCATTCTATTTGTGAATAATTCACTTTCGAAAATAATAATCATTATCAATTATGGAGATGTAGATGTCTACTCTTAGACTGCCAGTTATTACCGCAACTGGTATTTTAGCCTTCGTCAGTGTCCCTCATGTTTTTGCCAATGATGCAGTTTCTAAAATGGAAACAGTGGTTGTAACTGCATCAAGTTATGAGCAATCTCAAGCGGACGCGCCTGCAAGTATTAGTGTGATTTCACGTGAGGAGTTGGACTCCCGTTATTACCGCGATGTGACTGATGCACTAAAAAGTGTGCCAGGTGTTGTCGTGACAGGTGGTGGTGATACCACCGACATTAGTATCCGTGGTATGGGTTCTAAATACACTTTGATACTGGTCGATGGTAAACGTCAAAGTACGCGTGAAACTCGTCCAAATAGTGACGGCCCTGGTATCGAACAAGGTTGGTTACCTCCTCTTCAAGCGATTGAGCGAATCGAAGTTATTCGTGGCCCAATGTCGACGCTTTACGGTTCTGATGCGATTGGTGGTGTGATTAACGTCATCACACGAAAAGATGCGCTAGAGTGGACGGGTAATGTTCAACTGGGCACGGTACTACAAGAGAATAGTCGCTCAGGGGGAGAGCAGAGCGCGAACTTTTTCGTTAATGGTCCGTTGGCTGAAAATTTATCTCTCCAAGTATATGGTCAGTACACAACCAGAGAAGAAGATGACATCGAATACGGTTATGAAGATAAAGATATGCAGAGTATCTCTTCAAAACTGACTTACCAGATTAATGATCGCCACTCGGTGCAATTAGAGGGCGGCACTTCGGCACAAAGTCGTCGTGGCAATGTGGGCCTTTCAGTGCCGACCACAGGGTGTCGTGGTGGGTGTGAAGATTCACTGAATGAATATCGTCGTAATTACGTAACGGTAAGCCACAACGGTGATTGGGATTCGGTGGGAATTTCAGATACTTACTTACAGCGAGAAGAGAGCGAGAACAAATCTCGTGAGATGACGATCACCAACACCACGTTCAAATCGAGCTTGGTGACTGGTATTGGAAACCATACGTTGACGACGGGTGTGGACGCTACTCATGCAGAGCTTGAGGATTTCACCTCCAACAAAGCGTCATCGAAGACTGAAACATCGAATACGCAGTGGGCTGTTTTCATTGAAGATGAATGGAGAATTGCTGATCCGTTTAGCGTTACGCTTGGCGGCCGTCTAGATCATGACGAAAACTATGGCGCGCATTTTAGTCCGCGTGTTTACGGTGTATGGCGAGTTGATCCGTCTTGGACGGTGAAAGGCGGTGTGGCAACAGGTTTCCGTTCTCCACAATTACGTGAAATTACTCCTGGCTGGGCGCAAGTCAGTGGTGGCGGTAATATCTACGGTAACCCAGATCTTGACCCTGAAACGTCGCTAAACAAAGAAATCAGCGTCTTGTATCAAGGTGATTCTGGCTTAGATGTCTCTTTGACAGCGTTCCATAACGAATTCAAAGACAAGATCACACGTGTTGTTTGTCCAGACACTATCTGTACTGATGGTCCAAACCAATGGGGCGCAGATCCAACGTACCGTATTAACGTGGATGAAGCCGTCACACAAGGTATTGAAGCGACCTTAGCATCGCCGTTAACGGAAACCATTTACCTTAGCTCGAGCTACACATTTACCGACTCAGAGCAAAAAACAGGTGAATACAAAGGCATGCCGCTGCAGCAGTTACCAAAGCATCTGTTTAATGTGGATGTGACTTGGCAAACGACAACAGATCTAGAGAGCTGGGCGAAAGTCACGTACCGAGGTAAAGAAATGGATCCGGTTACTGGCCCATCAAGAAACAGTATTGTAGAACCAGCTTATACCTTTGTGGACGCCGGTGTGACATACCAGTTAACCGACAATACTCGTATTAAAGGCGCTATCTATAACTTGCTGGACGAGGAAATCAGTTACGAAGAATATGGATATATTGAAGATGGTCGTCGCTACTGGTTAGGTTTAGACGTCGCATTTTAATTATCTATCTGACCCGTCCTGATATGGGTTGACACTTTTTAACTAAAACGCTCGATGTACTTCATCGGGCGTTTTGTATTTTAAA
>NZ_JAWOWF010000060.1:0-25947 GCF_033340295.1 Vibrio sp. 1401 | reverse complement strand
TTATCTCCTTATTAGTGAAGATAAGATCATAAGTCTGGTGCCTGGCTAATTGAATGTGTGCTTTGTGGGGCGCTTACTTTGAATCTGCATGAATAATTGGTCCACCCCAACCAAATTTGTTACTAGGTTGTAAACCTTTTGAGTTGTCACACCTAATTTCGGATAACTTTGGGTAGGGCAAACTCGTATTGAATAGATATAAACAATTTTCAGAACTAAATCACAATGGGGCAAAAATGTTTTAGGAATGACAGAGTATCGATTGCGATCGCGGCCATTTTAGTATGATACCCTATTACCCAGTATGAATCTTTATTACTCTTCACACCATCTGCCATCCAATTTCCTCAGCTATTAACTACCACTGTCGTATATTTAACTATTGCTTTTTAAATCAAATGCTTACCTTGGTTGTGTCATTGGGCCCAACAATTTCCTGTTTATGAAATTATATCGTGGCAACCTTTCTGCTATGAATCATTTGTATAAATTAGATGAAAGTGCACAGTAATAGCTTCTTATGTGCAATAATTTTTTTGCATATATTGAATTTGATTTTTTAACCAAAATGTATCAGCGAAATGTGCAAAATTTATGTCTTGTAAAAACGTTCCAAACTATGTTCAACAACGGTCTATTGAAGAAAGGTGACAAGGTTGCGCTAATCACTCCAATCTTTACGCCTTACCTAGAGATTCCAGAACTGAGTGAATACGAACTGGAAATCGTTGAACTACGTCTGGATGAGACAACATGGCAACTGCCGATGTCTGAAATCGAAAAGCTTGCAGATACAGGCATCAAACTGCTTTGTGTTGTTAACCCGGCAAACCCAGCGTCTGTGAAGTTCTCGGATGAGACTCTGGATAACCTATCAAATTTTGTGAACAACGAACGTAGCGACCTGTTCATTGTGACTGACGATGTATACGGCACATTTGCGGACGACTTTGTCTCACTGTTTGCAAAACTGCCATACAACACGCTTTGTGTGTATTCGTTCTCTAAGTACTTCGGTGCAACAGGCTGGCGTTTAGGCTCGATTGCGATTCAACACAACAACGTGTTTGACGATGCAATGCGTAGCCTTCCTGAAGTGCGTCAACTTGAGTTGGACGATCGTTACAAAACGCTGACTCCGGAACCTCGTGAGATCAAGTTTATTGACCGTATCGTTGCCGACAGCCGTAGCGTAGCGCTTAACCACACAGCAGGTTTGTCGCTTCCTCAACAAGTTCAAATGGCGCTGTTCTCATTGAATTGTCTGATGGACTCAGAGAAAAACTACAAAGAAGCATGTAAACGCATCATTCGCGAGCGTTACAAAACTCTGTACAAAAACATGGGTGTAGAAATTGAAGAAAACAAAGATCGTGTGGACTACTACACACTGCTTGAGCTCGACACTCTGGGCGGCAAATTGTACGGACCAGCATTCGTTGAATGGTTCAAAGCGAGCGAGAAAGGCAAAGACTTCCTGTTCCGCCTTGCACATGAAACCGGCGTTATCCTACTTCCAGGCCAAGGCTTCGATGTAGTGCATGCATCAGTTCGAGTTTCGCTAGCAAATCTTACTCACCACGAATACGAGCTTATCGGTCGTGCAACACGCAAAGTGTTGGATGAGTACTTTGCTGAATCCAGCCTGATTAAGAATAAGCCTCGGCGTTGTCGAGGCTATTCCGACCAAATAAGCACAGTGCGCGATATTGTGTTTATTTAGTCGCCAAGCTAACAAACTTCTCAATTAAGAGTGACTTATGAAAAGCATTATTTCTATTCAATCTCATGTGGTTTATGGCCACGCAGGAAACAGTTCTGCAGTCTTTCCGATGCAGAGAATGGGCCTCGAAGTCTGGCCAATTCACACGGTTCAGTTTTCAAATCACACTCAGTACCAGCAAGGTTGGACTGGACAGAAGTTTGGGGCAGATGAAATTCATTCTCTAATGAGAGGCTTAGATAACATTGAGAAGTTAGGCGAATGTGGCGCGATACTGTCCGGTTATCAAGGCAGCGCAGAGCAATGTCGTGCGGTGGCCGAAGCGGTAAGTTTAGTCAAATCGCGTAACCACAGCGCGCTTTATGTGTGTGACCCAGTTATGGGTGATCCAGACAAAGGTTGCATTGTGGCAGACGGTGTCAAAGAAGCGATAAGCCATAGCTTGTTGCCCATCGCTGATGTGATTGTTCCTAACCAGTTTGAACTGAGCGAGTTAACAGGTGTGAAAATTAACTCTCTCTATGATGCAGTCACTGCATGTAAAAAAGCCTTAGAGTTAGGACCGAAAATGGTATTGGTGAAACACCTGCATGCACTAACAGATGACGCCTTCAGTATGATTTTAGCGACGCCGAAAGCAAGCTATTTGGCCCAACGCCCTAGTGTTGAATTTGCTATGCAGCCAGTCGGTGTCGGTGATTTGATTTCTGCGATTTTTACTTCTTGTTTGGTGAAGAAGATGTCTCCTGTCGCAGCCTTTCGTCATACACATAACGCCGTTTACGGTGTATTGGAGATCACCAAAGGCTATGGCACATGGGAGCTACAGACGATCAATGCCCAATACGAATTTGTCGAACCGACGCATGAGTTCAACGTCGTGAAAATTGCTTAGCGCAGTACCTAATTAACGGAGAAGCGTAAAGTTAGCATATAGAAACTTGGCATAATTGCTTTGATGGATAGCATCCTACAATCGCGATTATGGGGTTTAGCCGTGCCTAGCTATAGTAACTCCAAACAACGAAACGGACTTCATTTTGACCCAATTAACTTCAAACTGAGTCTCTGGTCATACGCCAGAGAACATTAAATGAGACTGATTATGAATCGTTTAATTTCCTCTGGTGTGACGGTTGTACTTTCGCTGCTGATAGTAGCTTGTAGTTCACCCCATACGCTGGATGTTCGTGTTTCTCAAAGCAACTATAAAGATGTCGAGATCGCGAGTTCGACACCAAATGAGCCACTTCGAATGTGGGCCAATGAAGCTCCGGATTTTCTCTACTCGTCGCACAATCAAACCACACCGATCAAAGTAGAGGGTGAACAGCTCAATATTTTGGCCTTATCGGGTGGTGGCGTAAACGGCGCGTACGGTGCTGGCGTTTTGATGGGCTTACAGGAAAAGGGTGAGCTGAAAGACTACACCATCATTACGGGCATCAGCGCAGGTGCGTTAATTGCGCCATTTGTTTTCATCGGTGGTGATGCAATGCCAAAGATGAAAGAAGTCATGCTCAACATCAACGACAAAAGCGTCCTGGGTAAAAAGAACTTTTTAAACACATTGTTTAAGGACGCGTTTACCGATGGCGAGAACCTCTATGACTTCATTGCGGACGCTTACCCTGAGCCAATGATTGAGGCGATGGCACAGCAACATCGCAATGGTAAACGCCTCTTTATCGGCAGTACCCATTTTGATTCAGGTGAATTAGTAATTTGGAACATCGGCGCGATTGCGAATAGTGACTTAGTGGACAAATCTGAATTGATCTACAAAGTGCTTGCCGCAAGTGCATCGATCCCTGGCGTTTTCCCTCCACAATTTATCGATGTTGAACATGATGGGGAAACACTTGAAGAGTTACACGTAGATGGTGGTCTTGCAGCGCAGGTGTTCTTTAATCCGTCTAACTTCAACTATCAACAAATTTCAGAGGCTCTGGGGTTAGAAAAAGCACCTCAGTTGGATGTGATTCGCAATGGTGCTTTGAAAGCACCGTATCGACCACTAAAAGACAAAGGGTTGGATTTGGTATCGAAAAGCGTCTCAAGCCTTACGTTAGCGCAAACTCGTGGTGATCTGTATCGAATGAAATACATCAGTGAAATCAACGATATTGAGATGCAGTTTACTTACATCGACCAAGACTTCGGGTACGCCAAAGTGACGAAAGACATGTTCGACCAACATTACTTGCTAACGATTTACGAATATGGATTCAAAAAAGCCACCCAAGGACAACTTTGGGTGACTGAACTCCCTTAATACAGGAAAAAAACACAATGAAAAAAGCCGTTCTAACGTTAATGATGCTCACTGCTTCTGCGACTGCATTTGCACAAAGTGGTGCTCACCTTGACCAGCAAAAAGTCGACAGCGACATGCAGCAACTGTCTGCCATTAAAGAAGAAGGTGCAGCCTTCATCATGATTGATGAGAACTCGAGTTACGTGGCAGTCGAGTACGTGGGTAAGTGGGAAGAGATCAACAACTATGTCTCACACAAAGAAGCAAAGCAACGCAAATTGGAAAAAGTGAACAAACAGTTTGTGTATTCGCAAACGGGTGAAACGCTAACGTCATTAGAACAGAAGATCGTTGACCATATTCAAGCCGATCAACCTAAGTATTTTAGTGTGGATGTTTACCGCGATTATCATGGTGACTCGGGTGAATTTAACTATTTGGCTCGCGTTGTTGAGTACAACTAAGATGGAAGAAACCTACAGACTTTAGTAGGTTTTTTTATGTCGTCGAGAAGGAAGTCAAACGCAGCTTGTTACCGTTACCGAGTAGCAATTCTACTATCTTGTGATAATTTAATTAGATAACTCTAAAAAGTAAGCACAACCTATGAATTTTAGTTTTGAACAACTTCTCGCGTTCGTGACCGTTTATGAACAGCTTTCATTTAGTAAGGCGGCGGTCAAACTCAATAAGCACCGAACCACTATAGGGCAGGTGATCACCAATCTTGAAGACCAACTAGCCGTTAACTTGTTTGAGCGAGTCGGTCGTTCGGTAGAACCAACAGAAGATGGCCACCATCTGTACCACTATGCTAAGCAAACCATCGAACAGGCTCGTACTTTCGATAAAGTCGCACTGAGTCTTTCTTACGGTGGATTAGAGAATGTTAGTATCGCCTATTCAAGCGCTATACCACACCGTTTTCTTGTATTGCTTCGTATTCAATTAGCGGCAGATTTTCCGATGATGCGAGTTAACTTTCTTGTTCGTAATCGCAACGAAATTAAAGAGGGTTTACAGAATGGTGAGTATCAATTCGGTATTGTCAATGTGCATGATAGTCGAGCAATACATAGTCTGGATGCGACGTTTTTAGGTCATTTTGAATTTGTTCCTTTCTTCCAGAAAGGTGGTGAACTCGCTTCTGTTGCACCAGATCGAGTATTGACAGCCTTGAGGAATAGTAAACAATTTGTATTGCGGTCTCTTATTGAAGAGGGAATGGGCGAAAAAGTCATCGTAAGTTCGAACCATGAAGAGGTCGACCAATTGGCCCTTGTAGTGAAAATGGTTGAAGCAGGTTTAGGATGGGCGATTCTCCCCAGAACGTTTGCCCATTCGGAGTTTTCTAATAATCATATAGAGCCAGTGGAAGCTTCTGAATTATTGGAAGGTTTTAAGTTTGGTTTTGGCCTATGGTGCCAACCCTCTAAGCAAGTCGGTGATGTAAAAAATTCAATCATGAAGGTCGTTACAGAATACCGAGAGAAAATAATCCGTGATATGACTTAGCGGCGACATGTATCCTGCTCATCCCTCTCAACAACAAGACTTAACGTGAGTCTTGTTTTTTTGTGTCTGAAAAACGTTATCGTTCTAGCGAAGAGCTAATGTCTATTGGAAGGATATAACCCTCTATATGAGAGTATGGAGTCCATACTTTTTGGCTTAATCTAACCTCGCTCAATGGGTAAGCCCAGAGCAAAAAGTGTTTTTACCATATGTCCGCTGCAAGGACGCAGATTTTCAGCCGGGTTTAGTTACCCGGCTTTTTTTATAGTAATAAAAATGTCAGCTATCACCCCAAGCTCTCTGTTACAACTGGCTTGTTACTTCGCTTAGCAATCCAGTACGCAACGCTACCCCAAAGCACAGTGAGTGCCCAAAGTGCTGTCCAATGTGGAGCGACTTGTTGCCAGGTTGCCCCCATTTGGTTTAGTGCTAAGAAAGCTTTGATCGCCCAAGTGCTTGGGCTTAAATCAGCAATCCATAGTAAGGGAGTAGGTATGGCTTCAATCGGCCAAATAAAACCAGCCAAGAAAATGAGCGGCATAGAGCTCACTAAGACGACTAAGGTGACAAGTTCACGCCGAGGTAATAAGTAGCCTAGCCAGAAGCCTAGTCCGCAACAACCTAAAAAGAACGGGAACAACATAGCCAGCAATTCGCCCGCGTTGGCGATATGGTTTACGTTTAAGCGTTCGAAGCTAAAACCAAAATAATAGGCGCCGAGTAAATAATAAATTGCCACAAATACTAACGTTCTCACAAGCAGCAGCGATCCCGTTGATACTTGTGACCAATAGCCACGACCATGACGCTGTGTTCCCGTTTGTAATCCAACCGCCATGATCAACGTTTGTTGTAAAATCAGAACAAATACTGCCGGCACTACGTATTCGATGTAACCCATGGTTGGGTTGAACGTCGGTTTCATATTAAGCTTAATAGCAGAGTAATTATGGCTAGCCATACTCATGGGCACACCATCTATCACCATTTTACTGACTTTCACTTGGGCCCCTAATGTGCCTCCCGCTTGGGCCAATCCTTCTACCACGGTTCCGTACACGAGAAAATACGAGGCGTCCGCAGCGTAGGCTAGAGTCGGGCTTTTACCTAGCATTAGGTCTTTGTAAAAGTGTTCTGGTATGACTAAAAAACCGGTGATCTCTCGTTGTAAAAATGCTTGCTTTGCATCGGCAATCGTATGAAGTCGAGTGACTACGTTGACTTGCGGGGTGGCATCAACCATACGTTCCAGCTTTAAACTCGTCTGACTACCATCTAGATTAACAATCGCGATTGGTTGTTCACGAGGCGTTTGTTGTGCATAAGGCAAAGGGTATAAAAACGAGTAAAATACGACACCACCAAACACGGTCAACGTAACGACTGGATTGGTTAGAACGGCCTTAAGTTCCGCTTTAATCAGTTGCCACAATGTCATACCGCCTCCTTCGCTTGGCGTGTTGATGAAGCTGTTCGATGTTTACCCATCAAGGCTGCGGTAATGAGCAGGGGCACAACGTAACCAATCATAGGCCATAGCGAGCTTAAAGATTGTGCGGCCGATGCTCCATAGCTTGCTTGACTCACTTGTACTTCAATGTAATGGGTAATCGGCAATAATGAACGCCATGCATAAGCGAGCGTGTTCATGTCAGAAACTGGGAATGTAATTCCCATGAACGCGAAGCTTGGAGCCGTAAATGCGCCAGCAAAACTCATCGCACGTGCAGGCTCCATCGACAAGAAGAAGAACAACGCTCCCATAATGATACAGGCGATAACCGTCGCCAATTGTGCTAGTAGCATAACCACAAAACTGCCTTCCATTGGCCAATCAAGCACAGAATAAAACCAGTACAAGAACAACGCACCTTGCGCCATAAAGACCGGAATGTACTGACTTAATAGGGTAGTGAGCCTGGCGTATGGCTTTTCGCCCAAAAATGCAAAGCCATTCTTTCCACCATAAATGCGAAAGTGCGCGGCAAGAATCAAAATAGTGCTTACTACAATACATATTTGCCAAATGGATGGCACGATAGCCGTTACCAAAAATTGTGCGTAGTTATTGTTACGGTTAAATAATGCGGTTATTTGTGTCGACACGGGTACAGCCTGTCCAGCCGCTGCTAACGTTGTGGTGTTACCCTTAGCCAAGTTGCGCATTACTTCAACCTGAGCGTCGAAATAGCCTTGTGCTTGCGCAACGGCAGAGTTGATCAGTTTCGCTACCAAAATGTACTGACTGTTGTAAAAGACAGAAAGTTGAGGTTGGCGGTGCTGGAGAATATCTTGGTCGAACTTAGATGGGATGACCGCGTAAGCGTAGATATCGCCTTCAATCATCGCATTTTTTGCTTCGCTTGCACTGGTGTAGTGATAGTTAACAGCCAGACTCGACGACGCATCCAAAGATTGAATGAGCTTTCGAGAAAGTTGGGAATGTTGTAGATCAACCACACCGATTGGCAGATCCCGGGCAATGCCCGCAGAGAACACTCCCCAAATCATCATCGCGAGCAAAATCGGTATCCAAGTAAGGCACGAAAGCAACCACTTGTCTCGTCGTAAGATATGCCGCTGTGAAATCTTAATCGTCATAGCATTAACCTAGTGGTTGTGATTAAAGTTCAACGACAACACTCATTCCCATACGCAGTTCAGGTTCGGGTTGAGCTGGACGAGCTTCTACTTCAAAGGTACGAAGATCAAAACCTTGAGAAGCATCGGTTGCTCTCCACGTTGCAAAGTCACCCATAACGGCAACATGCGTTACTTTGAACTCAACATTTTTGTTTAAGGCAGGCAAATAGGCATCAAAGGTTGCTCCTTTTCTAAAGTGTTGAAGGTAATCTTCACGCACATTAAGTGTCGCCCAGGCATCTTCTGTATCTATCACAGTAACTACTGGGAAGCCCTGAGGTGCTAATTCACCACTTTGAAGCAGAACTTGAGAGACTTCGCCGTCGAACCAGCTGTAGATCTGAGTATCTTTCGCATACGCTTCTACTTCGGCTACGGCACCTGATGCCATGCGCGCTTTTTCCGCCGCAGCCACTTTGGTTTCACTTCTAGCGCCTTCTTTTGCCATTTCGTACATTTGAAACGCGGCACTTTCTGTGTATTTCGCTGCTTGCCACTGAGTTAAAGCTTCATCGCGTTTTTGTTCTGCAACCACGCCATCGTTATAAAGGTTATTCACACGATTGTAGGTTTTTTCCATTAAATTCGCAGCGGCTTTGGCTTTCATCCACTGATCTTTTGCTGCTTGGATTTGTTGCTCACGTGCGCCTTTCTCAGCTTCTTGAGCTAAGGCGTCCGCCGCTTTTTCACCTGCTTTTGCTTGTTCTAACTTCGCTTCAATTTCAGGACTATGAAGGGTAAAAATAAGCTGACCTTTCTCTACATCGTCGCCTTTACGTACCATGACCTCATCAATACGCCCTGGAACTTTTGAGGAAATACTGTATTGCTGGGCTTCAATTAATCCCTGTAAGCGGATCGGTTCCGGTTGATAGGCTTGGTAAAATTGATACCCAACCCAAGAGGCAACACCCAAAGCACAAAGTGAGAGTAAAACGGGTTTTAGTGATTTAGCTGCCATGATTTATTTCACCTCTTTGGATGTTGAAGCAGGGATATAAGCGGTATTTTGATATTGTTCGAAGCTGTTCATTTCACTGCTCAATGCGAGTAGCTTGGTTAAAGATATTAAATAGCGGAAACGCGCCGCTGAACGTTGTGTTTCTATACTCGCGACATAAAGTTGTGCATCCACAACATCCAGAGAAGACGACAGACCCTGAGTAAATGCTTTTTCACGCAAGCGCAGGTTTTCGTTAGCGAGTTCAATGCTAGATGCGAGCCCTTGTACTTCATCAATGGCTTGCTGAGCCTCCAAGTATGTTTTTTGGACTAACAGCGATAAGTCTTGTTTGGCTTGGGACTTTAATGAGTCGACCTGCGAGACGACGCTTTGAGCGGCTTTGACTTTTTCGCTTCGCCCTGATGATTCAATCAGTGGAATGCTGACACCAACACCAACTAACCAGTCAGGCTTCATTTGGCTTGCGAGAGAATCGTCTTCATACAAGCTGTAGTCGCCGTAAAGATAAACTTCAGGGTAGTATTTCCCTTTTTCTGCTTTGATTAAGCTAGAGGCTTGTTTGTGTTTAGCGCTCAGAAGCTCCAACCCCGGATAGGTAAGCAACGTTTGATCGACAAAAGCAGTAAGAGGGGGAAGACTGTCGTTGATAAACAAAGATTCAGCGGGCTCTACGGCATCATCTTGCGCGAGTAATTTACCTAATGCAGCCTGAGCGATACTCAAATCACTGGCTGCTTTACGTGTTTCTACGGATGCTTTATCTAAAGAAGCCTCGGCTTGCAGGCGCTCAACGTGCGCGATTTGTCCTTGCTCTTCAAGCTTAATGGCAAAATCTCGATGCTTTTTTAGCCCTGCTTCAACCGCTTGCCGCGTTGCGAGTACTTCCTTTGCCAGTACGACAGAAAAGTAGTACTTCGATAAATCTTCAAAACGCGCTTGTTGTTCCATTAGAAGCTGACTTTTCGCCTCATCCGTTTTGCCTTCTGCAGCTGATTGAGCCGCAGAAATTCGACCACCAGTAAAAATCGGCCAAATCGCACGAATAGACGAAGAGAAAATATCGCGCTCGGTTATGGTCGAAGTGGTATTAGCTAAGGCACCAAAAATAGGCTGAAAAGCAGGACGTACGTTAATGTGTGCTCCTGTGCTGTCTAGGATCTGTTTTCCCGACAGCGTGATATCGGTATCTAAACGCGTGTAATTCGCGCCAATAGTAACCTGAGGTAAGTTGAGATTGCTGGTGGCACTCTCTTGGTATTGGTAGTTCTCGACGTTTGAGCGTTGAGCTTTGAGAGAATAGTTGTTTTCTAGCAATAGCTGCCATGCGGTATCAAAAGTGATCGGTGCCGCATGACAGGCAAGGGAAATCGAGCTGCTAAGTAAGCCCAGTATCCAAAACTTTCCTGTTTTTTTCATAATGGCTGCTTTGTCGTAGAGTATTAGCTCTAATATAAAGGATTCGTAACTGCGTGTTAAGTAGGAGGGAAAATTGGGCAGTAGTATGCGCCCAGTTATATTTGTGCTGGGCGCGGGAGATGTTACAAATTTATTTCGTATATGGACAGTGAAACTCCGCTCTCCACTCGAGCTGACGAGAACCTCGCATCGTATTCAATAGATCTTTTCCGCTCATTTGAGGGAACGATAACAGGACTTTGAGATCAGAAGTACCGCCTCCGTTTTTTTCATAAGCCCTGACGTGTGTAAATGTTGAATACATATTCTCTGACAGCATCGCCTTATTCAGGCATATTCCAAAGGTATCGCGTTCCATGTTTGGTGTTCCTTCTAACTATAAATGCACCTCTGTTTATAGTTTTCCAGTTTTCAGATGGTGTCTAAGTGTTTGTCATATAGTCAGTATTTGTGTTTTGTTTTATTTGTGTCCAAATCACTGACATCAATGTTGAGCTTTTAATAGACTTCCAGCTTCACTGCTTTCAAACCGAAACTCTCATTGGTTTCGTTGATTAAAAATTATACGTTGTAAAGTCTAAAAACGCCTCAAAAACCGCTAAAATCGATGTGATCGCGATCATGATTTTAAGGGCAATTTATGTATGGAATTGAGTATCAGAGAGGAATGCTAAATTTGGTGAATGGTTGTAATTTTATGTTTCAGCTCGTCGATTAATTAACCGTAAACTCTGCGGTTTGCTTGCCTTCCTCACAGATTTATCACCGCGACAACGTCATGCTGTTAACTGAGTGTTAACGTTACGCTCAAGAGTGAATCACAAGGATGTATCAATGAGTTGGAAAACCATCAGCTTTCGTAAGCGGATGCTCATTATCATGACGCTATCGGGGTTGATAGAGCTGTTATTGCTCGTCGCCGCGGGTTTCACTTATCTCAAAATCAATCAAGAGCAAGAAATGGGAGAAAAAGCACTGGGTGTTGCCCGTTTTTTAGCGGACTCAGCGGTTGTTCGTGAAATGATCGAAACCCAAAACCCCCAGCCATACCAACTTCGCTTTAGAGAATTAACCGAAGCCATAGGTGCTGCATTCATCGTTATTGGCGACCATAAGGGAGTACGCTTAATCCACCCTGTTGATGAGCGGTTGGGCAAGCCAATGAGAGGTGGCGACAATCGTCGAGCGCTAGAACGGGGATTGTCTTATGTTTCGACGGCACAGGGTTCGTTAGGTTATTCAGTTCGTGGTAAAGCTGCGATTTTTGACGAGCAAGGGAACATCATTGGTGTGGTTTCGGTTGGCTATTTGCTCGACCGACTGCAAGACCGCATCGAACCATTTTTGGCCTTTTTGATTTTAATGGTCATCGTAGTTGTCGTCGCTAATGCCATTGTATCCAATTATGCGTCGAGAAAGTTTCAGCGCGCGATTTTAGGCTTTGAGCCTGAAGAAATAGGGCGGTTGTACGGCGAATTAGAAGTGACGATGAGCACTATCAAAGAGGGCGTGTTAAGCATTGATGCCCAAGGGATACTTCGCTCGATAAATCGTAGTGCCTGCCAGATTCTCGGTATTGATAGAGAATCAGCGCTCAATAAACCTTTGACTGACACGCTGCGTGATAGCGATCTATATACAGTGTTAGAAAGCGGGCAGGAAGATCATGATATTGAAATATTCCTTAATCATAAGCGCCTGATTGCAAATCGCTCTCCAATTTATGTTGATGGAAAAATCGTGGGGGCGGTATCGAGTTTCCGTTTAAGGGATGAAATCAATGATCTAACCGAGCAGCTATCACAAACCAAGGAATATGCAGATTTGTTACGTTCGCAAACCCATGAGCATCGCAATAAGCTAAACACTATCAGCGGGCTAGTACAAATGGGTGAGCTTGATGCGGTGCAAAAGTTAATTGGACAAGAAACCGCACACTATCAAGCAATGATTGAGTTTTTAAGAGATACCGTTAAGGACCCGCTAATTGCAGGTATGTTGCTTGGAAAAACTGAACGTGCTCGCGAGTTAGGCTTACAACTGGTGGTTGAGGAAGGCAGTCGTCTGGAGCCCCTGCCTGAGTGGCTAAATTCGGAAGACCTAGTCACAATTTTGGGTAATTTGATTGATAACGCTTTCGATGCCACGTTAACTTCAATTCGCGATGAATCAAATGTTGCGTCAGAACGCAGAAACATTGATGTGTCCGTTAGCGATTACGGAAATGAAGTGATACTTGAGGTGATAGATCATGGCTGTGGCCTCCCAAAAACAGTGGATCCACAAACATTATTTACAAAAGGCGTTTCGACGAAATCTCGTCAAAATCGAGGTGTTGGGTTACACCTTGTCAATCAGCTTGCTACTCGATATCACGGCCATGTTGAGATGATACCCAATACAAATTATGGGACAAGAATAACGGTGTACTTACCCAAGGAAGAACAATTATGAGTATGGCGACTCGCGTAATGATCATTGAAGATGATCTGGCTATTGCTGAGCTGCACCACAAATACTTAAGCCAACTGACAGGTTTGGAAGTGGTTGGAATTGCGACCACGAGAATGGAAGCAGAAATGCAACTCGACATTCTTAAGCCAGATTTACTATTGATGGATGTCTATCTTCCCGATGGCACAGGGCTTGAGATACTAAATACACTGCGTGCAAGTAACCAAACGTGTGATGTCATTTTGATTACAGCCGCAAGGGATGTCGATACATTACAACAGGCGATGAGGGGTGGCGTTGTCGATTACCTGTTAAAACCAGTGATGTTTCCACGCTTAGATGCCGCACTGAAAAAGTATGTGTCCCAACGCCAACAACTAGACATCGTAGAGAGTTTGGATCAGAACCTCGTTGATAAAATGCTGCAGTCTCACGCCAATCAAGACAACTTGCCGAACCGATTACCAAAAGGGATTGATGGTGTAACCCTAGACAAGATCAGAGAGTTGTTCTCAAATGGAAGTGCGCTGACCGCTGATGAGGCAGGTGAAAAAATCGGAGTGAGTCGAACAACCGCTAGACGTTATCTTGAGTTTCTTATTAGTACCGGTGAACTAGAGGCTGATTTAAACTATGGGTCGGTAGGTAGGCCAGAAAGGTGCTATAAAAAAGTGACACGGTAGCGTTTACATTGATGCTCTATGCAAAATAAAAAGCGATGGCTTGTTTTAGAAACCATCGCTTTACAAATTACTGCTGTTCCGCTCTAAGAGGTTAGAAGTTGTATTCTAACTTCGCTTCGATAGAGCGCTCAGCGCCAAACCAACAGTTATTTTTGTCGTAACAAGAATAGTATTCTTTATCGAATAGATTGCTTGCAGAAAGCGTGACGCTAGCCCCTTTCATTGATTCAGATACCGTTGAGAAATCGTAACTTGCTGCTAAATCAAACAAGGTGTAGTCCGGTACGTTTTGACTATTCTGTGCATCAATTTGTGCTTCTCCGACATAGCGAACGCCAGCACTGGTACGAAGGCCTGAAAGATTTCCTTCAAAGAAGTAATTGGCCCATAGAGAGGCCGTTTGCTCAGGTACCCAAACCGGCGTTTTACCTTCTTGGTTGTAATAACTGTCCTCGGTAATCTCCATATCGGTATATGTATAGCCTAGAGTGAAATCAGCTTGTGCTGTGGCTTGCCATTTTGCCTCAAGTTCAATACCTTGTGATACCACTTCGCCCGCTTGATAGTTCGGTGCATATGGATTATTCGGATCGGTCAAGATCGCGTTTTTCTTCGTAATATGGAAGAGTGCTAAGTTACCTGAGATATCACCAGATAATGGGGCGTATTTAAAGCCTAACTCCCATTGATGACCGGTTGATGGCTCAAATGCTTTACCAGAAGAGTCGGCACCCGCAATTGGCTCAAAACTTTCCGAGTAAGTAAGATATGGCGAGAGACCAAAATCTAGCTCATACAAACCACCGACTCGGAAAGATACGTTGGTATCGTCTAACTCTTCCTTGCTCTTGGATACTGCTCCTAGATAATCGCTAACGGCGTCTGTATTTGAATCGTATTTATCCCAACGAAGACCTGCAATCATTACAAGTTGGTCGTAACGAACTTGATCTTGGAAATAAACGCCAATCTGCTTCGTTTTGATATCTAAGTTTTGTTTGTATTGGAAATTCAGTGCATTACGATCAATGCTGTTGTGGTCAGGATTAAAAATGTCCTGAGTTAGCGAATACCCAAGCGTGTCTTTGTATTTTACATCTGAATCTAGATACTGATAATCAAGCCCGAACAATAAGTTATGTTCAAAATTTCCTGTTTTAACGTAGCCAGATAGTTGGTTGTCAATCACAAAGGATTTGGATTTTTCATCGGTTAAATAGGCATTTCGACCAACGGTACGGTTATCCGCTTCAAGTGCACCGTTATATGTGTTTTCCTGATAGGCATCGGCGGTCATGTAGCGGGCATTCTGTAGAAATTGCCAATTGTTGTTAAAGTCGTGTTGGACTTTGTAACCCATCATCAGAACTTCGCGTTCGTAAGTGTTCCAGTCCTCATCCCCTAAATAAGTGCTTGGTGACATCGAGCCAAGTGGGTTTTTAATCACTGAGCCAGACGCAGGCACAGTCGTGTAGATACCTGCTGATGGATCATTTTGATAGTAAACATTCACGTTCACTAATGTGCTTTCTGTCGCTTGCCAATTGAAAGATGGGGCGAGTACGTAACGTTCATCTTCAGACGTATCGGCTTGACCATCTCGCTGTTTTGCCAGGCCGACGATACGGTAATCAACATTAGAATCACCAACTTGTCCTGTGGTGTCGAACGTCAGTTCTTTTAGGCTGTTAGTCCCTGTACTAATCGAGACAGAGTGCGAGGGTGTTGACTGAGGCGCCTTGGCGATAATGTTGACCATACCTCCTGGTGGAATATTGCCGTAAAGAACAGACGTTGGCCCTTTAAAAACCTCGATTTGCTCAAGAGCAACGGAATCGACCTGCGGTTGAAGGTTCCAACCGTTGTACAGCAAAGGAAGACCATCATAAAAGTTGGTGTAGTTAATAAAACCACGAATATTGAATAGGTCAAGTCGGGAAACGGCACCGCCACGCAATTCTGTATTTACGCCAGGTGCATAACGCAATGCTTCGCTCACCGAGTTTACGCCGCGCAGGTCCATGTCATCTTTAGTGATTACCGTGATCGCTTGCGGTGTTTCCTCCGGTTCTAAAACGGTTTTAGTTGCGGTGTTTCGGTATGTTTCTCCTAGCACCGTAATCGTTTCGTGTTGGGATGTGCTCTCAGTTGCATTGGCGTGGCCAGCGAGCAATGCGGATACGACGACAGCAACCGCTGAACGATGAAATCGAATCGGACTTTCCATATTTATAAATTCCACTACTTTTTCTATTTATTGATAATGATTGTTATTTGTATTCTATATTCAAAGAAATAGGAAAAGTTAACAATTTGGTGCAAAACACTAATCTTTGGAACTTATTCTTCTGTTCTTAGGTTTTAAAGATAGCGCGTCGTTTGGCTCTACAGGAATCCAATACTGCATTTGTGCTTGTTCGCTATCAACATCATAACCTTCTGGATAAAGCTCTAACTCATAACCATCGATAGCATGATAATTAGAGTAGGGTAGCCAATGTAAAATAAACCATTCCAGCGTTGAGGCGAGCTCTGATGCTTTGCCTATGTGTGTAATGACGGCGTAGGTTTGCTCAGGAACAGCCAAGAGGTCTAACCCCGAGTTGGAAGAGTTCGTTGATCTTGGTGCGTTTGCTGTTGGACTGCACTCATAACCTGCCCAATACTCAAGTTGTTGGTTGTTTGAATACGCTTGCGTCACATCAATCACGCCAAAGTAACTACTTTCCGAATTGTTAAGGTTTTCAGATGAATAAAGACGTGACCAAAGTGACGGTACTTTGGATTGGAAATCGGGCGTAGCGGAAAACAATCCGTGAATAGGTTCATGATAACCAGCAAGTTCAAAAGCCGGTTTTGTTTCTATTCGAACTTCAATAAAGCGCTGATGTTTTTTCTCTTCTTCTGGTGTCTTACGCAGCGTCAAAGGTTGCCTCAACCCGGAGAGTTGTTGCGTTTTTCGATATTCGCGGGGGCTTTTTGAAAACATATTCCTGAACGCACGGCTAAATGCGTGTTCAGATGTAAATCCCATTTCTATCGCTATATCTAACGAGCGGT
The DNA here is from genome assembly GCF_033340295.1 of Vibrio sp. 1401. Taxonomy (NCBI): domain Bacteria; kingdom Pseudomonadati; phylum Pseudomonadota; class Gammaproteobacteria; order Vibrionales; family Vibrionaceae; genus Vibrio; species Vibrio sp. 1401. The sequence continues at coordinate 9,232 of NZ_JAWOWF010000060.1, read as the reverse complement.
CAGAAGTATGGATTAAGCGCTCAGCCGCAAGGCTAAGTTTAAGCTCTCTGATGTAGTGAGCGACGGATACGCCAGTGTGTTGTTGAAATACGCGTTGCAGTTGCCAGCGCGACCAACAACTTGCTTTCGATATTTCATCTACGCTCAGAGTGCTGTCTAAGTTGGTGTGAATGTAGTCAAGCACCGATTGTATTCGGTTTATGGGATGTGGGTTAATGGCGCTTGATTTCATGGCGTTCTACTTTCACATTAATAGTGATTTCATTATCTTTAATTGAGTATCATTATCAATAGGGTGATGAAATAAAAAGTAAGTAACACAGATCACGATAAAACTGTAATGGCTTGCAAGGATGAGTAATTATTGCCCACATTAGAGTTTTTGCTTAAATTTTGGAGTGTTCAGATGAAACTTTTTTTATCAATAAAATACAATCGCTTATGACGTTTTGTGCAACTTATTTAAACGTTTGCACTGGCAAGTGTTGATGTAAATCAAATAGTCGTAGACAATATTGCCCCGTGTCGGACTCTCCTCCAGCGAGTACAGTGTGTACTTTTGAGACATAAGTGACTTAAATGACCTCAATACGTCGTGTTTTCAAGAATCGGAAATGCAACTTCTTGAGGTTCTTTGGGCCCATAGACTTTACCTATCAACGTAATAGGTAAGACCAATTTTCTATTTTGAGGTGCCATTGATAGGGTTGGCTCATTCTCTAGCCGTATCCGGGCACACAATAAGTACCTCGTTTTTAAGGGAAAGATGATGGTAATACCAGAAAACAGCAGCATCGTTATTTTTGGTGCTTCAGGTGACCTTACGTACCGTAAGCTCATTCCTGCTTTATACCACCTCTACGCGAACAAGCAGCTTCCAGAGAATTTTGCCATTCTGGGTGTAAGTCGCACTGAATACAGTGATGAGTCTTACCGCGCGAAGCTGAAAAAATCGCTTCAGGAAATGGAAAAGACTGAGCCAGAAACGCTTGATGCATTTATTAACCATCTGCACTACCAAGCAATTAATACTTCTGACACACAAGATTACGGTAAGCTATCTTCTCGCTTAGACCAACTTGCGGACGAATATCAATTCGAGCAACGCAATACGCTTTTTTACTTAGCAACCCCACCAAGTTTATACAGTGTGATCCCTGCAAGTCTTGCAGCACATGGTCTTAACAGTGAAGAGGATGGCTGGAAACGCCTGATCATTGAGAAACCATTCGGCTATGATCTTGAATCGGCGCGTATTCTGGACAAAGAAATTCACGAGCACTTCCAAGAGCATCAAATCTACCGAATTGACCATTACTTAGGTAAAGAAACGGTACAAAACCTACTTGTGCTTCGTTTCTCTAATGCGATGTTTGAGCCGCTTTGGAACCGTAACTTCATTGATTACGTTGAAATCACAGGCGCAGAATTCCTTGGCGTAGAGGAGCGTGGTGGTTACTACGACAACTCTGGCGCTGTGCGCGACATGTTCCAAAACCACTTGCTACAAGTATTAGCAATGGTAGGTATGGAACCACCAGCGCAAATCAATGCAGACTCGATGCGTGATGAAGTGGTAAAAGTGCTTCAATGCTTAAAGCCATTAGACGAAAACGCTCTGCGCAACGACCTAGTATTAGGCCAATACACGGCGTCTGAAGTTCGTGGGCAAAGCCTACGCGGCTACCGTGAAGAGCCGGGAGTTGCAGACGATTCTCGTACAGAGACTTACATCGGTTTGAAAGCGTACATCAACAACTGGCGTTGGAATGGCGTGCCATTTTACGTGCGTACTGGTAAGCGTCTTCCAACACGCGTTACTGAGGTGGTTATCCACTTTAAACAAACACCGCATCCTGTGTTTGGTCAAAACGCACCAGAAAACAAGCTGATCATTCGTATTCAACCAGACGAAGGCATTCAAATGAGCTTTGGCTTGAAAGAGCCAGGCGCAGGCTTTGAAGCGAAGGAAGTGAAAATGAACTTCCATTACGCTGACTTGCAAGAAACGCAAATGCTGACGGCATACGAGCGCCTTCTACTTGATGCTTTGAATGGTGATGCTACGCTATTTGCACGTAGTGATGCGGTGGAAGCGTGCTGGCAATACGTACAGCCAATCTTAGATTTTAAGCAAGATCCACAATCCCTCTTCGGGTACGCATGCGGCACTTGGGGACCTAAAGAGTCAGATGACTTGTTACAGCGTGATGGCCGCGCTTGGCGTTTCCCATGTAAAAACTTAACAGATACGGATTACTGTGAACTATGATCAACCATAAGATCTACCAAACAGCAGAACAGGTAGTTGAAAGCCTAGCTAACGATATGAAAGCGTTTAGCGAAATGGGCAGACCTGTTCACATCTCTCTTTCTGGCGGCAGCACTCCTAAAATGCTGTTTAAACTACTGGCTTCAGAGGCTTACGCAACCTCCATTCAATGGGAAAACCTCCACTTTTGGTGGGGTGACGAACGTTGTGTTGCCCCTGACGACGCAGAAAGCAACTACGGTGAAGCGAACACGTTGTTGTTTAGCCAAGTATATATTCCTGCAGAAAACATTCACCGCATCCGTGGCGAAGATGAGCCTAAAGCAGAAGCCGAGCGCTTTGCAAAAGAGATGGCAGAGGTAATCCCGAATGAAAACGGCACACCTGTGTTTGACTGGATCTTATTAGGCGTTGGTGCAGATGGTCATACAGCTTCTCTGTTCCCTGGCCAAACGAATTATGATGATGCGAACCTATCTCTTGTGGCGTCGCATCCTGAATCGGGCCAACTTCGTGTGTCGAAAACCGCACGCGTATTAGAAGCAGCGAAACGCATTAGTTACTTAGTGCTTGGTGCAGGAAAAGCGGACATTGTTGAAGAAATTAACAGTTCACCAGCACACGCACTGCCATACCCAGCGGCTAAGATTCAAGCGAAATCGGGCCTAACGGAATGGTATTTAGATTTAGACGCGGCAGCAAAAATTGCTTAAGACGCTGCTCGTCGATGAAATAAAATTGGAGAGAAACAATGAAAGGTGATATCGGTGTAATTGGCCTAGCAGTAATGGGTCAAAACCTTATCCTAAACATGAATGATCACGGCTTTAAAGTGGTTGCTCACAACCGTACTGCTGCTAAAGTAGACGAGTTCCTGGAAGGTCCAGCAAAAGGCACGAACATCATCGGTGCATACTCTCTAGAAGAACTAGTAGAGAAGCTAGAAACGCCGCGTAAAGTAATGTTGATGGTTCGCGCTGGTGACGTTGTAGACAAGTTCATCGAAGCGCTAGTACCTCTGCTAGACAAAGGCGACATCATTATTGACGGTGGTAACACTAACTACCCAGATACAAACCGTCGTGTTGCTGCACTACGTGAAAAAGGTATCCACTTCATCGGTACTGGTGTATCTGGTGGTGAAGAAGGTGCGCGCTTCGGTCCATCTATCATGCCTGGCGGTGCTGCTGAAGCATGGGAAGCGGTTAAGCCTATCTTCCAAGGTATCGCTGCGAAAACTGACGCTGGTGAGCCATGTTGTGACTGGGTTGGTAACGACGGTGCTGGTCACTTCGTTAAGATGGTACACAACGGTATCGAATACGGTGACATGCAGCTTATCACAGAAGCTTACCAGTTCATGAAAGACGGTCTTGGTATGTCTGCAGACGAGATGCAAGCAGTATTCGCTGATTGGAACAAGACTGAGCTAGACAGCTACCTTGTTGAAATCACGGCTGACATTCTTGGCTACAAAGATGAAGACGGTGAGCCTCTCGTTGAAAAGATCCTAGACACAGCAGGCCAAAAAGGTACTGGTAAATGGACTGGTATCAACGCACTAGACCTAGGTATTCCACTAACGCTTATCTCTGAGTCTGTATTCTCTCGTTGTCTATCTGCACTGAAAGACCAACGTGTTGAAGCTGAATCTCTATTCGGTAAGACAATCACTCCAGTTGAAGGCGACAAGCAAGAGTGGGTTGATGCACTACGTCAAGCGCTACTAGCTTCTAAGATCATCTCTTACGCTCAAGGCTTCATGCTAATGCGCGAAGCATCGAACGAAAACGGTTGGGACCTAAACTACGGTAACGTAGCACTAATGTGGCGTGGTGGTTGTATCATCCGCTCTGCGTTCCTAGGCAACATCCGTGATGCGTACGAAGCGAACCTAGACATCGCATTCCTTGGTTCTGATGAGTACTTCAAAAACATCCTACAAGGCAGCCTAGCAGCATGGCGTAAAGTAGCAGCGAAATCTCTAGAGTCTGGTATCCCAATGCCATGTACGATTTCTGCGCTATCTTTCCTAGACGGTTACACGACAGCTCGTCTACCAGCGAACCTGCTTCAAGCTCAACGTGACTACTTCGGTGCTCACACTTATGAGCGTATTGACCGTCCACGTGGTGAATTCTTCCACACTAACTGGACTGGTACAGGCGGCGACACAGCGTCCACAACTTACGACGTTTAATCCGCGGTCAGTAAGCTGATCAAAGCAAAAGGGTGCCCAAGTGGCATCCTTTTTTGTGTTTGCTTTTACGGAACTTCAAGAGCGCCTAGGCGCTCTTTTCAGTGGTCGTTTTCTTGCTTTGATAAAACCTGTCCTTTAGGTAGAGAATTGCACTGACCACAAGAGCCACTAAAGAAACAGTAAATAGGGCGTACATGCTGAGAATCCATGCGAATGTGGCCGTCAAGAATGCGATGAAGGAAAACATCCTGCTGAAAGACATCACATGGCCAAGTTTGTTACTTTTCATAAACGCCTCCCGAAGCTAAGTGGGGATAGACAATTGTGGTCATATGCCACACTTTTAATTGTCTGCTCTTTTGGGGCGTTTCACACAAAAAAGTGGCTAAAGATTTCTCAAAAAAGGTGAAATATTGAACTGGTAGACAAATCGTTAAACTGAGTTGCACAGATATGACTTCGGTTGTCTATCACTTCAAAGTTTTTAACTACGCAGATTAAGGGCATGTAGCGTTATTATTATCGTATTCGAACTCTACGATACACAATTGCAAGTGAACCTACACTCGTAAGCTCATCCCTGTCGTCAGTTACAGTAAAAGCTTTTTTCTCTTTTTAACAATACCTTAGTAACTACGGGCAATTAAACCCGTTTTTCGATCGAAACTCAGATTGCACAAAAGGTGAAAAAGAGTGCTAGGTAAGCCTTTAAACTACGCCTATAATTAGCGCCCACATGGAGGATGTTTATTATATGAACATCCTTTATTTTTTGAAACTAGCAACAAGGATCCAGTAAAACATGTTTTTCTGGTTTTGTTTACGTCGACCAAGAAGGTAATTAACACAGCAAATTGAGGTTCTAAGATGACTCTTAACAAGTACTTTGTTTTCATTCCAGCAGAATTGGAACAGGAAATGCACAAGGACAATCAAGTGATCTCTGAGAAGGAAACTCAACGTCAGGCATTAGTAAAACAGGCACAACAACAAGGCGGCCTGTAAGCTAGGTTTCAAAGAGAAAGAGCACCGCAACGGTGCTCTTTTTATATCTGAGGTCGTAGAATTAACTTAATATGCCAAGGCTTTTCAATTTTCTGTAAATGGTATTTCGGCTCACACCAAGCATACGAGACGTTTTGCTAATGTTCCCCTGGTTGGCTTGATATGTTTTGAGCAACTTATCTTCGACGGTTGCACGCAGTTCTGAAGTTGGTTCAGCCGATGCTGCTCCTTCTTGAGCTTGGCTTAGTTTCTTACTTAGGTGGGCTGGGACGTGTGTGAGTTCCAATATTTCTTCACCTTGCGCCATTAAGGCGGATACTTTGATTAAACTATCGAGTTCACGCAAATTTCCTGGCCATGAGTAAGACAGCATCAGAGAAAGGAGGTGAGGGCAAAGCTGTTGTTCAGATTCGGCGTGACGCCGATGAATGTTCTCAATCAGTTGTCGTTTGTCATCACGTTCCTCAAAGCGAGGTAGCTCAATGATCAAGCCATTAAGGCGATAATACAAATCTTGTCGGAACAATCCTTCGCTGACCAAATGTTCCAGATCTTTATGCGTGGCTGCAATGATTTGCGTATCGACTTGAATGCTTTGGTTGGAACCCACGGGAAGCACGGTTTTATCTTGCAATACATGGAGCAATCGGCTTTGAGCTTCCAAGGGTAAATCTGCGATTTCATCTAGAAACAAAATCCCTTTGTGTGCTTGGCGAATTTTTCCCTGATAGCCTTTGCTGTTTGCGCCAGTAAAGGCACCGGCTACGTAGCCAAATAATTCAGATTCAACCAGATCTTTTGGTAGCGCTCCGCAGTTGACGGAAACTAACGGTCCCGTTTTTCTCTGGCTGTTTTCATGGAGTGCTTTCACAAACTCGTTTTTGCCAACACCAGTCTCTCCGAGAATCAACAAACTGATGTCTTTATCGATGACGCGATTGGCTTGCTGCCAACAGTGCTCAACAGCGGAGTCGCCATAATGAAGATCATTGGACGCCGCTACAGCACGAGACTTGACCTTGCTATCTTTATCGGTAAGCGGTTTTGTTTTGAAAACGAAAGGGTGCTCATTTCCCCGAGTGGATAGAATGTCGTCTAAGGATTGCCCAATGATACTTTTTTGCGCAAAAAGTTGAGAGGCTACTTGATTGTGAGCCAAAACTTGTCCGTCTTCATTTGCAATGATAATTCCTTGCCAACCACTATTCAGTAAACCTTTTTCGCACGCTAAATCCACACGAATATGCCCTTGTGGAATCAAGTTAAGTAGTTGATTCTCCACTTGCTGGACCATGTTTTGTACTAGTACTTGAGTTGAGAAGTCATGTCTCTTTTGCTCGCTCGTAATATCTAATACGCCAATGAGGTTACCAAGATGATCGAAAATAGGATTAGCCGAACAGCTAATAAAACGATGGTGTTGGATAAAGTGCTGATCACCAATAACAGAAACGGGCTTTGCTTCAACCAAAGCTGTACCAATCGCGTTGGTGCCTTTGACCTTTTCTTGCCAGCATGCTCCAGAGCTTAGCGAGATTTCCGTCAACTTTTCACGAAATCTAGGCTGTCCCCAACTGCCGATGATGACACCATCTGAGTCCGTCAAAATTAAGCGACTGTCGCTATGAGCAAATAGCTGATTAAACAAAGGGAGCGCAAATTGAGTGACTGCCTCTAGCAAAAAGTTGAGTTGGTGACGCCTATCTTGGAGCGTTGCTGGCGTTACTCGAATATCTTCAGGGCGTCGACGCTGTTTTAAACCCGCTTGTTCACTTCTGACCCATGAAGTTGAAAGCCAATTGTTATCGCTAATGTGTTGAAGTTCCATGACTGTACCATTTTGTCACAGTGAGGGTGTACCATTTTGGAACACTTGAACATTGGTGTTTACACCATACATCCGCTCAAACATCGCTCACTTGGTTTGTTATCGCTTGGTAATCATAGTTTTACATTTAATTAACAACAAGTGTGGCGTAGTTGGCGTGTGACTTGCGTAATGCTCTTTGTGAACAGTGCGATACGACACTGCAATAACACATTGAACGAGAAACAAAAGGAAGAGTTATGATCTATGCACAGCCAGGTAGTGAAAATGCCATTGTTAACTTTAAATCGCATTACGATAACTTTATCGGTGGGGAATGGGTAAAACCAACGGGTGGTGAGTACTTTGACAATATCTCACCAATCAACGGACAAGCGTATTGTAAAGTTGCTCGCTCTGGCGAGGAAGATATTAATTTAGCACTGGATGCCGCGCACAACATCAGAGCAAAATGGGCCAAAACCAGCGTGACAGAACGTTCGAACATCTTGCTGAAAATTGCTGACCGTATTGAGCAGCATCTAGAAGAGCTTGCAGTTGCAGAAACTTGGGAAAACGGCAAACCAGTTCGCGAAACCTTGGCGGCAGATTTACCTTTAGTAGTGGATCACTTCCGTTACTTCGCTGGCTGTATTCGCGCACAAGAAGGCAGTGCGGCAGAACTGGATGAGCACACCGCAAGCTACCACTTCCCAGAACCGATTGGTGTGGTGGGTCAAATTATTCCGTGGAACTTCCCAATGTTGATGGCGGCTTGGAAACTAGCACCGGCACTAGCGGCGGGTTGCTGTGTGGTATTGAAGCCAGCAGAGCAAACCCCAACATCCATTCTGGTTCTGATGGAAAAAATCGGTGACCTTCTTCCTCCTGGTGTCATCAACGTTGTAAACGGATATGGTTCTGAAGCGGGTCAAGCATTAGCAACCAGCAACCGCATTGCGAAACTCGCTTTTACCGGGTCTACGCAAGTTGGCAACCACATTCTGAAATGTGCAGCAGACAACTTGATCCCATCGACAGTTGAGTTAGGTGGTAAATCTCCAAACATCTACTTCTCAGATATCTTCGATTACGAAGATGAGTATCTTGATAAGTGTATCGAAGGTACGTTACTTGGTTTCTTCAACCAAGGTGAAGTTTGTACTTGTCCATCTCGCGTACTGGTTCATGAAGCGATTTATGACAAGTTTGTAGAGAAACTGACGGAACGTGCACAGCTGATTAAACAAGGTAATCCGCTCGATACCGATACTCAAGTCGGTGCTCAGGCTTCTCAAGAACAGTTTGATAAGATTTTAAGTTACCTGGAAATCGGCCGTGAAGAAGGCGCAAAAGTGGTCTTTGGTGGTGGAGTGTCAGAACAGCCAGAGTCTATCAACCAGGGGTACTACATTCAGCCAACCATGTTGGAAGGCCACAACAAGATGCGAATCTTCCAAGAAGAAATCTTTGGCCCAGTGATTGCTATCACCAAATTCAAAGATGAGGCTGAAGCGTTGGAAATCGCAAACGACACCGAATATGGCTTAGGTGCAGGTGTTTGGACACGTGATGCGAACGTCGCATATCGTATGGGCCGTAATATTGAAGCTGGTCGAATCTGGATTAACTGTTACCACGCTTACCCTGCACACGCAGCGTTCGGTGGTTACAAAAAATCGGGTATCGGGCGCGAAACGCACAAGATGATGCTGGATCACTACCAGAACACGAAGAACTTGCTGATTAGCTACAGCATCGACCCGTTAGGCTTCTTCTAGTGAAACTAAGTAATTAATAAAGAAAAAGCAGTATGAATCAAAACCCCGAATCTTCGGGGTTTTTTATTAGCGTGAGCTTGTCGGCTGAAGGGGCTTTGTTGCGTAATTCGATGGAACTAAATCAGGAAGTTACGATCTGATCGGTTACATCAGTTAATCATCGTAGC
>NZ_JAWOWF010000059.1:0-28317 GCF_033340295.1 Vibrio sp. 1401 | reverse complement strand
TTAAGGCTTTATTGTACTGCTTCCAGTTAGTTGTTTTGTAACGAGGTTTCGGCATAAGGCTACGATGATTAACTGATATAACCGATCAGATCGTAACTTCCTGATTTAGTTCCATCGAATTACGCAACAAAGCCCCAATAAGCATGTGCAAGAGGCGCAAGCAAAAGACATTCGACCTTTCTGGAAGCGATGGCCTGTTATTGGTACCGCTTTGCTTTTGGGTATTGGCTTGCCTATCAACATCATGGCTTGGTGGCCTGAACCTGAAAAAGCACCGGAACCAGTAAAGCAGCAAAATGTTAACGTAGAAATTCCAGCTGGCACGCCAACAGCTCAAGGAACGGAGACTTCACCCAAGAAAAAGAACAGTTCCGGTTTTGGTCCTTTAGATGGTTACGACTTTTTTATCACTGGTTACGCTAAGCAAATCGCGCTTACTACTAGCTTGAAATCAATGGGAGAACTAAACCGTGACCTGACTTTCTATAAGATATACATCGATGTTTACGATGGTACGGATAAGCTTTTTAGTTTCGACCATACAGATTTGGTTGATATTGGCTATCAGTTTGAGGTTCTTTCGGATTGTGTCTATCGGGTAGCTTGGGAGGATTCAGAAAGGATCTTCACTTGCGGCCAACGCGAAAAGCCAACCGACATTCTTCAGCAAAACGTTCCTGTTCAGATATAGTTATGCTGTTAAATATTCTTTGGACGTTGTTTTGGGGCTTCTGTATTTGGGGAACAATAATGCTATTCAGATGGGCAACCTCTAGTTAGACCGCTCGCCGCAAGAAGTGATATTGAGCTTGCGAAAATCGCTTCGAGGAAGCGGAACATGTATGCAGCCAATCTTTGGCACGTTCACACAGGACTTATTTATGATTGATTCAATTATCGCTTGGCTAGGCTCTTATGAGTTTTCATTTTGGCATTTACCGCTTTGGTTTTTTGCTAGCGTTATTTATTACTTCCTTTGGGATTTGGTTATCGACCATTACAAACCTTACCCTTAGTGCGCATTATGTATATTATGTTAAATTAAATATTGCTGTACGCTAAATGCTGTCTGAGTATGCTCCTATTCCCCTGCAGATTTTAAATTTAAGGGCCTTACTGTAAGTATTAAACATAATGGTTATTTACCATAAAATACTTAATATAGATCTTAATAATCTATCGATTGTTAAGATCTATATTAACGCCTTTTTGCTTATTGAAATGACTGTATAGCTTCAAAGATATCTTGTCTTCTAACTGGCTTGGAAATGAATCCGTCCATACCGGCATCCAGGCATTTATCTCTATCGCTTTCTAGCGCATGTGCAGTTAACGCTATAATTGGGGTCCTGAGACCTTTATCTCGAATAAGTCTTGTTGCGGTAATTCCATCCATCACTGGCATCGAGACATCCATGAGAATCAAATCGATTAAATCCTCATTCTCTTCTAAAAATGTTAATGCCTCTGCTCCATGGCTTGCGATATGAACATTATGGCCAAGCTTATTTAAGATAAGCTTTATTACGAACTGATTCGACTCGGTATCTTCTACGACGAGAAGTTCCATTGCTTTTGTCGGTTGATTGGTTTCGATTCTAACTGGACGATTTTGATTACAACGAGTCAAAACTGGAATCGAAATCGTAAAGGTTGAACCAACATGCTCATCACTTTTAACGGCAATCTTGCCACGCATCATTTCAACTAAATGCTTGGTTATTGCGAGTCCCAGTCCTGTACCACCAAAGCGTCTCGTGATGGAACGGTCTCCTTGATGAAATGCCGTAAACAAGTGCTCTTGCTTTGCTTTAGATATACCAATTCCAGTGTCAGATATTGAGATCACAAGTTCAGCATCTTGCTCAGATACAGAAACTTTTACTTCACCTTCGTCTGTAAACTTTATTGCATTCCCTATTAGATTAAACAGGATTTGAGATAACCGCGTGGAGTCAATCCAAAATTGTTTGTCATTAGTGACAGTACAGTTGAGTTTAAATTGGAGATTTTTCTTCTTAGCTATTTGTTTTTGCTGAGAAATAACAAAAGTGACAGTGTCTCTTAAATTAATCCATTGTTCATTGAGCTGAAAGCGACCAGACTCGATTTTAGAGAGATCAAGAATGTCACTGATTATCGCGAGAAGTAACTCTGCAGAGCACTCCATTTGGCTCAACGCATCAATTTGTTCTTCTGACAAGGTTGATTGCTTCAGTATATCTAGCATTCCAAGAACGGAATTTAAAGGGGTTCTTATTTCATGGCTCATCATCGCTAAGAACTCCGACTTAGAGCGGTTCGCAAGCTCTGCTTCTTCTCTTGCTTTAGCGAGCTGAGTTGTTCTTACCTCAACGATACGTTGTAACTTCTCTTTGGTCTCGATATCAATGACCGCCCTTTCAATTAAGGGACGAAACCGCCTCAAGGTTTCCTTATTCTCTATGCTAAAGTGCCCTTTCTGAGCTCCAATAAGTAGGATTACGGTTTGCGTTACTTCTGAACGTATACCAGTTAAAACGACCGAGTTTACATGGCTTTTTATAAAGCTGTTTAAGTTAACAAACTCAGCGAGTTTATCTGGCTCGAACAGTAGAATGCATTCACCATTGAGAGCTCTTTGATAGGTGTTACCGTGTAACCAGGATACATTGTCAAATACGCTATTAGTTGATATCAATGTCCTGAAGGGATATCGCTCACCATCGCGAGTCAGTACAATAAAATCATCGAAGTTGATGTACTTTTTGAGGACATTGTTTAATCCCGTAAATATCTCATGCCGATTCTTTGCCTCACTCATCGCAGATATCGCGGAAAGAATGGCCTTGTTTTCATCAGCGAGTAGTCGTTCTCTTTGTCTAGCCTGCTTTAGCTCAACTAACGCTTCTTGAAGCGCTTCCTGTTGATATATGTCTAAGTATTTATCTTTCATAAGGTTTATGGAATATAGCCGATGAAATCATCAGGTTTCCATGTCCATTCTCACCACCAATAAATCTACCTTGCTCGCCGAAAGTAAAAGGGCAAATAAAAGGCAAATGTTCTAGTTCTTGGTTAATTTGTTCACAAACGCTATTCATGTCTTGCATTAAGTGCAACATGGGACCTGCGCAAAAGATATTTATCACTCCAATTTTTCGAGACTCTTCTAATTTTTGGTTAAAAGCGGCATTGACGACTTTTGCAGCGCGCGCAACGAGATGCTCACGACTTCCTTTCATTAATGTGAGCTCGTCACCCTCTTCTATTCGTGTAAACAACTCGATTCCACCATCTGGCGTCTCACGGATCGGATGGGATAACTTGTAATATGGGCGATCATAGAGATGACCTGCGATCCGCCCTAATGGATAAGCACTCGAGTTTGTAAACAGCATATTATCTTTACCTACTTGGTTATCCTGGTGATTTGTCCACCTTCTATAAACATTGAGCGCAGGTTCATTATCAATTTCAAGTAAGCATCTATCGTTGGTCTTGGTTGCAACACCTTTGATATTAGTTGGTGTATGCCCAGCGCTAAAAGCGATATCAACAGGTTGAGAGGAGTAAAAGAGAGTTAAGCTTAAACCTGAAGTTTGAGAGCCTTGGGCGGTTATCACAGACCATTTCCCAGCGATGTTATTATCAGCGGCCGAACCACCAATAATTGGAATTAGAGTTCCAAATCTTTCATCTATAGACGCAATGATTGATTCCTCTTGCCCTGGTGTAGCATGAAGTAGAATTAAGTTTGGTACCTCTCCTACACGGTTTGCGTTCTCAAGGGCCATATCCAAAGCCTTGGTGACGCTGTCACCTGAGTTGTGATTAGAAATACCAGTACCATAAGCATGAGGACCTGTATCATAAACAGCAAGTGCCGCAATTACTGGGCCTGTATGAAAGCCCTGATCTGTCATTACGGCTTGACATGAACTGGTGCCATGAAAAGGCACACCAGGAAAATGCGCAAGAAACGCTTCTCGAATCAACTCAAAATTGTATTCTTCCGTGTAGTAACACATCACGTAAGACAAGCTCTGTTGTGTCAATTCGGACCTGAGCGTTTTTATCGCTGAGTCTTCATCTTTAATATGAGTAAAAACTGATTGGCAATGCATACGATTTTATAATTGGATATCACTCTGCTGTTATACCATTCCAACCAATTTTCTCTAGGTAAGAAGGTGTTAATTTCATTAATAAGTTACGATTATCTCGTGATAGATCGTATTTATAATTGAACTACAACAATGTTTTCACCTTTTTTAAAGGTGATTTTTTTCGATTCAGGCATGATGTCCCATTCTACTGACTTATGCTTCTCGTTGAGATTGATAAAATTACCAGATTGATTTAGATCAATTTTTAGAGTGCTACTTTCTGTCGTTTCGAGCGAAATTCCCATTGAGTCACGATTAATCGTGATTATTTCTCCTTCAATTGTTACATCGCATCGTTCTTTTTGTGAACAGTCAACGCTATTAATACTCTCGTGTGTAAAGGTACGCCAGAAAAATGCGCCTATTAAAACACTGAGCATGATTAAGATTTGTGCAAGTCGCGCCTTTGTTAACTTTTGTGCAGGCATAATTACTAATATCCTTGTTACAAACTTCAAACTTTTTAAATAAAAAATGATTTCCAGAGGTCCAGTAAGGTTACTACCCTGTCATTGAATTGTTAATTCAAGTATAGTGTCACGCTGAAAATGCCACTTTTTATTAAAGTCAGCAATGGAAATAAGGTGATGATAACACTTGAATTCTAGAGTTTACTTGGGTGGTGTTACGACGCAAGTCGTGTTGGAAGTAAAAGTGTAGTTAATTAGAAATTGGAAGCATGCAAATGAGCCAAGTAAAGCAGCTTGAACAAAACTACAACTATACAGTCGTTCGCCAATTTACCCTTGTGACCATTTTATGGGGCATAGTTGGTATGGCTGTTGGTGTTTTGATTGCCGCTCAATTAGTTTGGCCACAGCTAAACTTTGATACGCCGTGGTTGACGTACAGTCGCTTACGTCCACTGCATACTAATGCGGTAATTTTTGCGTTTGGTACCAGTGCTCTGTTCGCAACGTCTTATTATGTTGTACAGCGCACATGTCAAACACGTCTTTTTGGTGGCCCACTCGTTGCCTTCACCTTTTGGGGTTGGCAAGCAATCATCCTGGCAGCAGCCATTACTTTGCCTCTCGGTTTAACATCGGGTAAAGAGTATGCTGAGCTAGAATGGCCTATTGATATCGCAATTGCGCTAGTATGGGTATCATATGCGGTGGTGTTCTTCGGCACACTAGTGAAGCGAAACACGTCACATATTTATGTGGCAAACTGGTTCTTCGGTGCCTTTATTATCACAGTAGCAGTACTTCACATCGTGAACAGCATGGCTATTCCTGTGTCACTTGGTAAATCTTACTCGATTTACTCGGGCGCAGTAGATGCGATGGTTCAGTGGTGGTATGGACACAATGCGGTAGGTTTCCTACTGACCGCTGGTTTCCTAGGTATGATGTACTACTTCGTTCCTAAACAAGCTGAACGTCCTGTTTATTCTTACCGTCTATCTATCGTTCACTTCTGGGCACTTATTTCTCTATATATTTGGGCAGGCCCTCACCACCTTCATTATACAGCGCTACCAGACTGGACTCAGTCTCTAGGTATGGTTATGTCGCTGGTTCTATTTGCTCCTTCTTGGGGTGGTATGATCAACGGTATTATGACGTTATCTGGTGCATGGCATAAGCTTCGTTATGACCCTATCCTACGTTTCCTAATCGTTTCACTGTCGTTCTACGGTATGTCTACCTTTGAAGGCCCGATGATGTCGATTAAGACGGTTAACGCACTTTCTCACTACACAGACTGGACCATTGGTCACGTTCACTCTGGTGCGTTAGGTTGGGTTGCGATGGTTTCTATCGGCTCTGTATATCACTTGGTACCTCGCCTATTTGGCCAAGAGCGTATGTACTCTGTTGGTCTAGTTAATGTGCATTTCTGGCTAGCAACAATCGGTACCGTTCTTTACATCGTTGCGATGTGGATCTCTGGTGTAATGCAAGGTCTTATGTGGCGCGCGGTTAACTCTGACGGTACGCTAACTTACAGTTTTGTTGAATCTGTAGAAGCGTCTTATCCGTTCTACTTTGTACGTTTCCTTGGCGGATTTATCTTCCTATCTGGTATGTTCCTAATGGCATACAACACGTACAAAACGGTAAGTGCACCTAAAGAAAGCCTAAAAGCTATCCCACATCCGGCATAAGGAGATTTAAGAATGAGTAATAATTCTAATAATCGCCATGAAATCTTAGAACGTAATGTCGGTTTGTTGGCTATTTTTATCGTGTTTGCTATCAGTTGGGGTGCTCTTGTAGAGATCACTCCTCTGATTTTCCAAAAGCAAACGACTGAACCTGTAGAAAATCTGCGCGCTTACACTCCTTTGGAGATGGAAGGCCGTGATATCTACATCCGTGAAGGTTGTAACGTCTGTCACAGCCAGATGGTTCGTCCTTTCCGCTCAGAGACTGAACGTTACGGTCACTACTCTGTTGCTGGTGAGAGTGTTTGGGAACACCCATTCCTTTGGGGCTCTAAGCGTACAGGCCCGGATTTAGCTCGTGTTGGTGGTCGTTATTCTGACGAATGGCACCGTGTTCACCTGTTAGATCCTCGTGAGCTTGTACCTGAGTCAAACATGCCAGGTTTCCCGTGGCTAGCTGAAAACGTTTTAGACGGTAAGCTAACTCAGAAGAAACTTGAGCTATTTCGTGATCAGTTCGGCGTTCCATACACTGATGAAGAGATCGCGAATTCGGCTAAAGAAGTAGAAGGTAAAACAGAGATGGATGCAATCATCGCTTACCTTCAGTCTCTTGGTCATGCAATGAAGTAAGGGGATCATATGGATTTCGGTACAATTCATAGTATTTATACCGTTGTACTCTTCGCTAGTTTTATTGGCATCGTATGGTGGGCATTTAGTAAAAAGCGTAAAGCACGCTTTGAAGAAGATGCCAACTTGGTGTTTGCTGACGAAGAACAAAAGACCCCTAATAACCAAGGAGTGAAGAAGTAATGACTACATTCTGGAGTCTCTGGATTATCGTGATTACTGTCGGTACGCTAGTAGGCTGTGCGATTCTCCTGACTTGGTGCGCTAAAGATAAAATGGGCGTCGAGGAAGGGGAAGACATGGGCCACGAGTACGATGGTATTCGCGAGCTAAACAACCCTCTACCAAAGTGGTGGACTTACCTGTTTGTAAGCACATTTGTGTTCGCAGCAGTTTACCTTGCCCTATTCCCAGGTCTAGGTAGCTTCAAGGGCTTTTTAAACTGGCAGAGTTCGGCTCAAACCGTTCGCTCACTAGAAGAGTCAAAAGAAGCCATCGCTGCAGCACAAGAGAACAAGCAACTAAACCAATATGCAAAAGAACTGGATGATGCCGACGCTTACTTCGGCGAAGCATTCCGTAAACTTGCGCACAATGACAGTGGTCTACGCCCAATTCCTGAAATTGCGCAAGATCCTGAAGCATTAAAAGTTGGTCAGCGTTTGTTTTTGCAAAACTGTTCTCAATGCCATGGCTCTGATGCACGTGGTCAGAAAGGCTTCCCTAACCTGACTGATGATGCATGGCTATATGGTGGCGAGCCAGCAGCGATCGTTACAACCATCATGCACGGCCGTATTGGTCAAATGCCAGCATGGAAAGATGCCCTTGGTGAGCAAGGTGTTCAAGAAGTTGTAAGTTACACACTTAGTTTATCTGGTCGTAAAGTAAATGCTCGTGAAGCCGCGGCAGGTAAAGCACGCTTCGTAGTGTGTGCTGCTTGTCATGGTACCGATGGTAAGGGTAACCCTGCAGTCGGTGCGCCTGACCTTACAGACCAAGACTGGTTATTTGGTGACTCTCGTGCAGCTGTAACAGAAACCGTAATGAACGGACGCTCAGGCGTAATGCCTGCGTGGAAAGACATTTTGGGTGAAGATAAAGTTCAGCTCGTTGCCTCATATGTCTGGAGTTTAAGTAACTCAGAGAGTAAGTAACTGAGATATTACGTAACATAGCAATAACAGCCCCTTTCATAGGGGCTGTCTTTCCTTTAAATTTAACGCCTTACATTTTTTTCATTTAGCTGTTGAGAACTTTTTTATGGTAAAGCCTTGGTATAAACAATTTTGGCCGTGGTTCCTAATCATCCTTCCTCTTACTGTCGTAGTTTGGACTGTGATTACTGTGGTCGTTTTCTCGAACAACTCTGTTTCTTTAGTCGCCGAGGATTACTATAAAAAAGGCAAAGGCATTAATATCGACATTAGTAAAATGAATGTCGCTCGTGACCTAGGTCTTAACGCTGAGATTTCCTCTGAAAATAACAATGTTGTGATTGTTTTCGCTAAAGGGAAGCTACCTCATTACCCTGCTCTAACGGCCACTTTCACTCATCGTACTCTTCCTGATCGTGACTTCACAAAGCTTGTAACAGCGGATGCATCTGGTAATTACCGACTAAAGGCTGAGGAATCTATTCAAGGACCATGGTTTGTTGAACTACAACCACACGACAAGCAATGGATGATCCAAGGTAAAGTTGAGTTTCCTGCCTCTTCAACACCGTTAATGAAGTAAGCATATGTGTAAATCCTGTTATCACTGCGGTGAAGATGTACCAGCCAACACGGATTTCAAAGTAGAAATATTGGGTGAAATTCGCGACATGTGTTGTCCGGGCTGCGAAACTGTGGCGCAGACTATTGTCGATAGTGGTCTTGTCTCATACTACCAATACCGCACTGCGCCTGCAGAAAAGGCAGATCTAGTACCAGAGCAACTCCAAGCTTTAATTCATTATGACAATGCGGATGTACAATCTGAATTCGTACGAAATCGCGAAAATGTTTCTGAAGTAACCCTTTCTTTAGAAGGCGTTTCATGTGCTGCTTGTGCGTGGTTAATCGAAAAGCAAGTTTCTAATACGGCCGGGTTGGTATCTATCCGTGTTAATACAACCACCAATCGAGCGTTACTAGCCTGGGATAAAACTCAGGTACGGTTAAGCGAGCTCCTTTCCGTTATTCATAAACTTGGTTACAAAGCTGCACCTTTTGAAGCAGATAAGCAAGAAGCCTCTTACCATCGAATGATGAAGCAATATCTATATCGGCTAGGTATTGCAGGTTTAGCAACCATGCAGGTCATGATGCTCGCCGTTGCACTGTATCTCGAAGTCTTTGGTGATTTAGAGCCAGAGTTTAAAAGTTACTTTCGTTGGGTAAGTTTGATTTTTGCTACTCCTGTTTTGCTTTATTCCGCTCTTCCATTTTACTTAAACGCATGGCGCAGTATCAAAGGCCGAACCCTTGGTATGGATGTCCCGGTTTCTATCGCGTTGATCTTTGCCTATGTTGCAAGTTTAGTTGCAACAGTAACTGAACAAGGCGAAGTCTTCTTTGAATCTATCTCGATGTTTACCTTCTTTTTGTTAGTAGGTCGATTCTTAGAGATGCGCGCTCGTCGCAAAGCTGCTGCAGCGAGTGGTAACCTTCTTAAGTTGATTCCTGCAATAGCTACAACGCTGGACGGTGATCAGATACCCGTGAAGACGCTAAAAGTTGGCGATCGTATTCGCGTTCTACCTGGTGAACATATCCCCGCTGACGGTAAAGTTATTTCAGGCCGTATTCATATTGATGAATCCATGCTAACGGGCGAGTCAGTGCACGTTGTGAAACGAGAAGGCGATATTGTTTATGCAGGAACGCTAAACGGAGACGAATCATTTGAACTTGAGGTAGTAAGCTCAAAGGCCGATTCAATGATTTCTAACATCGTGCGTTTACAAGATGAAGCTCAACACTCCAAACCTAAAATTGCGGAAATTGCAGACATTGTCGCCCGTTACTTTGTTGGTGTGATTCTTATTATCTCTGCTGGTACTTGGTTTTACTGGCATCAAACAAAACCAGATGATGCGTTTTGGATCATGCTGTCTGTGTTAGTTGCTACATGCCCATGTGCGCTATCTCTGGCCACTCCGACCGCTCTCACTTGTGCTACCTCTAGAATGGGTAATTTTGGCATTTTGCTTCGCAAAGGCCATGTGTTTGAGACACTATGTAAGATCAATCACTTAGTTGTAGATAAAACAGGCACTCTAACGAAAGGTGATATTGAGATCTGTGAAACAAAGGTACTTAGTGATCTCCCACAGAAAGATTGTCTATCACTAGCTGCAGCTTTAGAGGCTCATGCAAACCACCCTATCGCTCGTTCTTTTGCAACTTACACCAATGATGACTTTATCGTGTCTGACGTGCAAAACGTGATTGGTTCAGGGATTGAGGGGATCTGGAATGGCAAAATCGTTAAGATAGGCAGTGCGGTTTTTGTTCAAGGCAAAGAAAGTGGTGAAAGCCAGGCGGTCTATCTGTCGGTTGATGGCAAGCATGTCGCTAGCTTTTACTACCGCGACCCTATCCGAAAAGAAAGCAAAGCCTTTATTCAACGTTTTGCTGACGCTGGAATTAAGACAACCCTGCTAACTGGTGATTCTCTCTCAAACGCCCAACCAGTGGCGAATGAAATTGGTATCGATCACATCGTCGCGTCAGCAAAGCCAGAAGATAAGCTTGCATACCTTAAGAGCTTGGACGAAAACAGTATCACTATGATGGTTGGTGATGGAATTAATGACGCGCCGACTCTCGCCGGAGCTCACCTTTCTGTCGCAATGGGCGGTGGTACAGATGTCGCTAAAGCTTCTGCAGATATGACGTTACTTGGGGATAATCTCGAAAAGCTACTAGAAGCACGTTTGCTTGCACTGCGTACAAGAAAGATTATTCGAGAAAACTTGGCTTGGTCTTTGGGTTACAACCTGTTAATTTTGCCTTTGGCGGTCGCAGGTTTAGTGGCTCCCTACATTGCAGTAGTTGGCATGTCTGCAAGCTCAATTATCGTTGTATCTAACTCTTTGCGCCTGCTCAAAGAGAAATAAGTAGAGAAAGCAAACATGGAAAGTCTTTATATATTGATTCCCATCGCTATCGTTCTCGTTTGTGTTGCTGTCGCCGTTTTTCTTTGGGCGGTAAGAAGCGATCAGTTTGAAGATCTTGAACGGCAAGGGCACAACATTCTTCTCGACGAAGAAGACCAATCTAATAGTGATAAAAAGTAGCGACCTTTATGACTCCTGATTTTATCGGTGCGTTGATGATCGGCTTAGTAGGAGCCGGTCATTGTATGGGTATGTGTGGTGGTATCGCGTCTCTGCTTACCATGGGCTCTTCTGCTAAAAATAAAACCACCCCTCTTATCCCCCTCTTCTACAACTTCGGACGATTGATCAGTTATACCTTAATAGGAGCATTAGTGGGTGGTGCTATATCAGGTTTATCTGAGCTTAGTGGGTTAACGCATTCTCTTGCTTGGTTAAGGCTGATTGCTGCGTTATTCATGATTCTGGTCGCGCTGTATATTGCTAAATGGTGGCAAGGCTTACTTTTAATAGAAAAGCTAGGGCAGTATCTCTGGCGCTTTATCTCGCCGGCAGGGAAGAGTTTGTTGCCATTAAAGCATCCTCTTCACGCGTTGCCATTTGGCTTTATTTGGGGTTGGTTACCATGTGGTTTAGTTTATTCAGCGCTTACTTGGTCGGCGGTTTCTGGTAGTGCGATGAACGGCGGCCTAATTATGCTTGCGTTTGGGCTCGGAACGCTACCTGCAATGCTTGTTATTGGATACGGTGCCAATCATTTTCAGAAATTACAAAAATCATTAATATTTAGAAATATTTCAGCATTAATCCTTATTGGCTATGGTACGTATACCGCTGTAGGAGCCTTAGCATTACTCGGTTTCATATAACGTTAAACTCTATTGAGGTGACATTTTTGCTACCCTTTAGGATTAAGCGATGCTAAAATATTGATGTATATCAAATAGTGAAAGGTTGTTATGATTTCTGAAAAACCTGCAACAAAGCGTATCCAATCAGGCGGTTGCGCCATTCATTGCCAAGATTGTAGCATTAGCCAACTGTGTATACCGTTCACTCTAAATGAGGCAGAACTTGACCAGCTTGACCAAATCATCGAACGTAAGAAGCCTATTCAAAAAGGACAAGAGCTTTTTAAGGCCGGTGATGAGCTAAAATCGCTATACGCTATCCGCTCTGGTACCATCAAGAGCTATACGATCACAGAGCAAGGTGATGAGCAAATCACAGCGTTTCACTTAGCTGGAGACTTAGTCGGTTTCGATGCTATCACTGGTGACTCCCACCCTAGCTTTGCTCAAGCACTCGAAACGTCGATGGTATGTGAAATCCCATACGAAATTTTAGACGATCTATCGGGTAAGATGCCTAAGCTTCGCCAGCAAATCATGCGTTTGATGAGTAACGAAATTAAAGGTGATCAGGAAATGATTTTGCTTCTTTCTAAAAAGAATGCAGAAGAGCGACTAGCTGCTTTCCTTTACAACCTATCAACGCGTTTTTCTCAGCGTGGCTTCAGCCCTAGAGAGTTTCGTTTAACTATGACTCGTGGTGATATTGGCAACTACCTTGGTCTTACAGTCGAAACGATCAGTCGTTTGTTAGGTCGTTTCCAGAAATCTGAGATCCTAAGCGTAAAAGGTAAATATATCACTATCTTAGACCACGATGCATTGATGGAACTTGCTGGTGTAACTAAAGAATAATACACGCTAATTATTGATGTAGCTCGAAAATGAGCTACATCATATTTCTCATAAATTCCTTTCGAAAGTCCTCAAAAAGTTCTCCAAACTAAGCTACAGTAAAAATGTACGGTGAGTACTCCAAAATACTGATTTAATTTACATTCAGTATCTGGTTTTGCAATAGAAGTGGGCTTAGTTATGAGTATATACAGTAAGATCCTTGTTGTAGCTGACATCAATAATGATGAGCAGCCCGCACTTGCAAGAGCTGTTCAATTAGCTCAGAAAAGTGTATCTAGAAGCCGAATCACTTTCTTTTTATCCATTTACGATTTCTCGTATGACATGACGTCAATGCTATCAGTGGATGAAAGAGATGCTATGCGTCGAGGTGTCATTCATCAGCGTGAGCAGTGGATGCGTAAAATTGCTCAACCATACCTAAACGATGGCTTCGACTTTGATGTTTGTGTTGTCTGGCACAACCGCCCTTATGAGGCGATTATTGCTGAAGTCTATGCAGGCAATCATGACCTAGTCATCAAAGGCACACGTAAGCATGATGTTTTAGAGTCTGTCATTTTCACACCGACAGATTGGCACTTGTTGCGAAAATGCCCTATTCCAGTGCTTCTTATCAAGAATGCTGCTTGGCCGGAACAGGCAAGTATCCTTGCCTCAGTACATGTGGGCTCAGAAAACCCGACTCATATTGATCTCAACGATACGATGGTCGAGCGATTAAAAGAAATCACCACTCGGCTTGAGGCCAAGCCATATCTTGTTAACGCCTACCCCGTTACACCGGCGAACATTACGATTGAACTTCCTGAATTTGACCCAACGACTTATACCGATGCAGTGCGAGGTCATCATTTAACGGCTATGAAAGCACTACGCCAAAAACATGGTCTTGATGAAGAACAAACGATAGTTGAGCAAGGTTTACCTGAAGATGTCATTCCGGCAGCTGCAGAGCGCTTGAACGCTGCAATGGTTATTTTAGGTACTACAGGGCGAACTGGGCTTTCTGCTGTCTTTATTGGTAATACAGCGGAGCACGTAATTGATAAAATAAATTGCGATGTGTTGGCTCTAAAACCAAAAGGCTACATTAGTCCTCTCGATCCAAATACAGCAACCTAATCTCTCCTTAGTATTGCTATGTATTGAGCGCTTTCAAATAAGCGCTAATAAATCCCCCGAATACAGGGGGATTTTTGTTTGGGAACAGTTAAAGCGTTGGGTACAAAAAAGGAGGTCTAATTGACCTCCTTATTTACGAGTTAGATGTTCGTAACATCGATGAACATTGATTCATCAATATTCGTCGAAGAAACGACAGCCTCATTAAATTCATACTCTTCGCGGTTACCTTCACGATCTAGTGGTAAGTTAACAAAGTCGAACAATTCGCGGTCTGCTAGTTGGCTTGGGCTTACGTTTTGAATTGATTTAAAAATCGCTTCCACACGCCCTGGCGTCTTCTTATCCCATTCAATCAACATTGCTTTTATAGATTGACGCTGAAGGTTCTCTTGAGAGCCACAAAGGTTACACGGAATTATTGGGAAATCCTTGTGCTCAGCGTATTTGATCAAATCTTTTTCACGACAGTAAGTCAATGGACGAATGACCACGTTACGGCCATCATCAGAGCGTAGCTTTGGTGGCATCGCTTTAAGGCGAGAGCCGTGGAACATATTCAAGAACATTGTTTCGACGATGTCATCCATGTGATGACCTAGCGCAAGCTTAGTTGCACCAATCTTCTCTGCAAATGAATACAGCGTACCACGTCGCAGGCGTGAACACAGACCACAAGTGGTTTTGCCTTCTGGTACCTTCTCTTTTACGACGGAATACGTGTCCTTATCGACGATATAGTAAGGGATATTCAGTGTTTCGAAATACTCTGGCAGAATGTGCTCAGGGAAGCCCGGTTGTTTTTGGTCTAGGTTTACCGCAACCACTTCAAATTTGATCGGTGCGGCTTTTTGAAGATTCAGCAGGATATCAAGCATCGCGAATGAATCTTTACCACCGCTAATACATGCCATTACAACATCGCCTTCTTCGATCATGTTGTAATCAGTAATGGCATTTCCAACATGTCTTCTTAGGCGTTTCTGAAGCTTGTTGAATTCTAGGGTTTCTTTTCTTGTATCTATTTGGTTCATTGCGGGCTCTCACA
This sequence comes from Vibrio sp. 1401, assembly GCF_033340295.1. NCBI lineage: Bacteria > Pseudomonadati > Pseudomonadota > Gammaproteobacteria > Vibrionales > Vibrionaceae > Vibrio > Vibrio sp. 1401. The sequence continues at coordinate 13,433 of NZ_JAWOWF010000059.1, read as the reverse complement.
TCGCCGATAAATCGACTAGGACTTCCTAACATGGGTTTCTTTGGGGCGTGGATTATACGAGCTTTTTACGCAGGATTAAATGCTTGTCTTATTGAGTCTTTAAGAAAAGAGTGTGAAAGATACTTTAGTTACGGTCAAAATTAAAAAAGAGCTGCGATTGCAGCCCTTTCTAAACGTTCAGTGTTCATTTCTTTGCGTTAGGTAGATAAGGTAACACTCGCATCGTCGGTTCTGGTAGTGTCATTGTGCCACCTTGCCCTATTTCACTTAGTGCGACTTGTATCTTGCCATTGACAATTGGCTTTTCGGTTCCGTTTGAGAAAATCACTTTATCATTCAGTTGATTTGCAAACTCCATCGTCACACCTTGAACCTCCGGTGTAAACCAACCCGCAAACATACCGCCTAAATCTTCCAGCATCGTCTGCATTTGAGGTAGAAGAGGCTTAAGTTGGTCGTAAGAAACGTTACCCTGTAATGGTTCTTTGGTCATCACGACAAGTGAGTAATCGCAACGTGTATCTTTTGGGGTATCGACAAAAACCAACGGATTTGCTGACTTTAAGTTTTTATCAACTGGTAAGGGCAACTCTTGTGAAGCAGGGATAACAAACTCTTCATAGTGCTCTTCTTTTTCCATCCAAGCTTTTTCTATCGTACAAATTTGCTTAGTTTTTGCGTCCACAAAAAAGACACCAACTTTCACATCGTCATGCCCTTCTTTATTGTTGTTTTTTAGTTGAGTGTATAACTTTGAGTACGTGAACATGTACTCTTGAGCTTGGGTTATCGGCGATACAAGAATTAGCGCCGCACTTCCCAATAGACTTAGGCTTAACTTTTTCATTTTATCCGTTATTTTATTGCGTCCAGTAGGCGTTGTTATGACGAATCATAGCGCGAAGATCGTGTACATAGGCGATGCCACGTTCAAAATAGGCTAGCAACCCATGCGTTAACTCTGACGCGGTTGCAACCGTTAACAAGCCCTTGTTCTTTTCAGCCAGAGATGTTCTGATTTCACGCAGGTCTGCATACGCTGGGTTTCGATTAACATTCATAAAGTAGCCATGAACAGACTGTTGTACAGAATCGAATTTTTCAACTTCATGAACTTTGTTAGCGCCACGTTGCGCTGGAACAATTCCACAGCCCTTTTTATAACACCATTGGCCGAACAAGTTGTTTGCTTGAGTAGCAAAACGAGAAGTGCCCCACGCAGATTCATTTGCCGCTTGAGTTAGAACCAAGGCTTCAGGTAAGACGTTCACTCGCACAAGCATCTCGTCTAGCCATGCTTGATCAATCTTATCGTTACTCAAGGGCAACGAATACAGAGATGATAACCGCTGAGCATACTCTTGTTGTTCTTGCGTCACTTGTCCCACCTTTAAAGAGGTAAGAAAGGCCCGCTCATGACGAATTCGTTGATTCTCAAGAGCAATTTTAGGCCTTAAAAAATCAAAAAAAGCAGCTTTTTTCTCTTTCGTATCTTTTATTGAATTGAAGTCTGGGATATCACCGATGTATGGCAAGTGTGATAAATCGACATGCTTAATCTTGCCAGAGAGTACGTCAGGATTTTCCACATATTTAAACTGTTTCTCGTAGTGTAAATATGGGCCTATAGAAATAAAAGTGGCGGCTATACAGGTTGCCGCCACTCGTAAACTTATTGATTTCAAAGAATTAGGCATCAAACACCTGTGAGTTACCATCGTGATCATTATCGTTTTTCTGTGTTGTAACGATCTTAAGCTTAATTCCAAACATTTCGCGGTAGAGTATGCCTTTCAAATGGAAGAAGAATGGCAGCACAAAAATCAAGCCAATACCGTAGAACATTGCTGCAATAATAAACATTAACATCACGCCTAAGTAAAGCCCCGCGACCACAAAAATCTTCTTGTTGATTGCGCGAAGTGATAACAGCAACGCTTGCATTGGTGGCACCCTTTTCTCACAAATCAACAAAATAGAGTGACTAAATGCCAAGGAAAGATACAGCGACAGTAAAGGAAAAATCATACCAACCACACCTTGTAGCATTAAGCTCATGAGCGTTGCTAGAATAACAGGAATGGTGAACTGCAACCCCTTTCCAACATGGCGCAACTTAGTCTTCAGGCCAGCGACATGGCTCATAGCCATCAAGCTGATCCCCGCATAAATTGGTGCGCTAATCACCTCATAACTGAAATTCGCGACATAAATAGAAGACACAATATCGTTTGTGAACGACTCTGGGTTCTCAAATGCATCAAGAATAACGCTCAAATCGCCCAACTGCAGTTTTAATGCAATATAGAAAATACCTAATTGGACAAAAAGCAATACAATAATGGCAGGAGAAAATGATAAAAAGTGCTGGATGGTTGCTCGCCAAGCTTCGTTAAAAACCGCGCCAGCTTTAAGCTCGTAGTTGCCAGACAAAGCTCGCTCTACACTCCCCCCAAGATTGAAATCTTTCTCAAAATCGTCGTTCATAGTTTATCCAAGACTAACTTGTAAAATTTTGACTGGAATTCCAGTCAATTAATGTAATCGTCATTATAAAGAAATCTTTCCACATCTAACATCACAACTCACCTACAATCCTTGCAATCTCAACTGTATGGTTGATAATTAACCACTTTCAAGGTCATGAAATTGAAACAATTGTTGAACAAAGTTTAGTGCTATCAAACTGTGTTTAGATGCCAATTAATCTCATAAAAACAGTATGGTAAGGAATGATGGCTTTTTCCTGCAAAATTATTTCTGTTTCAAGATAAGAAAATGCTTTAATTTCACACTTTTGGTGATTATGATGCGCGCCTCAAAAGTGAATGGTTAGTGTCACATCAGCTGGGATAATCCCGGCTTGAACGTGGGGGAAATACAGACGTTGAACGCAAAACCGCAAGCAGGAAAGCCAGTTATTCGTTTATCTGGTATTAGTAAAAGTTTCGATGGTAAGGAAATCATCGGTAATTTAAATCTGGATGTTAATCATGGTGAATTTCTGACGATTCTCGGGCCTTCTGGTTGTGGTAAGACAACAGTTTTACGCATGATTGCAGGTTTTGAAACGGCAGATAACGGTCAAATTATTTTGGATGACCAGGATGTAACACAGGTTCCTGCAGAGCAAAGGCACGTCAACACGGTATTTCAAAGTTACGCATTGTTTCCACACATGACCGTATATGAGAATGTCGCTTTTGGTCTTCGTATGCAGAAAACGCCTACTGCGGACATTGAACCACGAGTAATGGAAGCGCTACGCATGGTGCGCCTAGAAAAAATGGCTCAGCGTAAGCCTCATCAGCTTTCTGGCGGTCAGCAACAACGTATCGCCATTGCGCGTGCGGTTGTTAACAAACCAAAAGTACTGCTGCTAGATGAATCTCTATCTGCACTTGATTACAAACTGCGTAAGCAAATGCAAATCGAGCTTAAACAGCTTCAGCGTCAACTTGGTATTACCTTTATCTTCGTTACGCACGATCAGGAAGAGGCCCTATCGATGTCTGACCGCATTATTGTTATGCGCGACGGTGTTATCGAGCAGGATGGTTCTCCACGTGAGATTTACGAAGAGCCGAAGAACCTATTTGTTGCTCGCTTTATCGGTGAGATCAACGTATTCAACGCAACCATGCTAGAGCGTATCGACGAGAAACGTATCCGTGCAGAAATAGAAGGTGTCGAATCTGTTGTTTACTACGATCAGGAAGCGCAAGCAGGTGAAAAACTGCAAGTACTACTTCGCCCAGAAGACTTACGAATCGAAGAGATCAAAGAGTCTGAAGAAAAAGGCATCGTAGGTCACGTAACAGAGCGTACCTATAAAGGTATGACGCTTGATTCAGTTATCCAATTGGATTCGGGCATGCGTGTAATGGTTAGCGAATTCTTTAACGAAGATGATCCTGATGTGGACCACTCACTTGGCCAGAAAGTCGCTATCACTTGGGTTGAGAGCTGGGAGGTAGTCCTCAATGATAAGCAAGAAGATTAATCTTCAAAACGCGATCATTACCTTAATCGTCGGTTGGTTAACACTTTTCGTGTTGGTACCAAATGTGATGATTATCGGTACGAGTTTCTTAACGCGTGATGAAGCAAACTTAATCGAAATGACATTTACTTTCGACAACTACTTACGTCTACTCGACCCCTTGTATGCGAAAGTGCTGATGCACTCGTTCTACATGGCGATTGTGGCGACGTTGTTGTGTTTAGTAATTGGTTACCCATTTGCTTACATCATAGCGAAAATGCCAGAGAAATGGCGCCCATTCATGTTGTTCTTAGTTATCGTACCGTTTTGGACAAACTCTCTTATCCGTACTTACGGCCTGAAGATTGTTCTGGGTACACAAGGTATTTTGAACAAATCATTAATGGCGATGGAAATCATCGATAAGCCATTACGTATTATGTACACCGAAACAGCAGTAATGATTGGTCTTGTGTACATCCTGCTTCCATTTATGATTCTGCCGCTTTACTCGGCAATCGAGAAGTTGGACAACACCTATATCGAGGCGGCGAAAGATCTTGGTGCGAACAAGTTCCAAACCATTACGAAAGTGATTCTACCTCTTACAATGCCTGGCATTATCGGTGGTTGTTTGTTGGTTCTGCTACCAGCACTAGGTATGTTCTACATCTCTGACCTTCTTGGTGGTGCGAAGAACCTACTGATTGGTAACGTTATTAAGAGCCAAGTATTGAACGCTCGTGACTGGCCATTTGGTGCTGCGACCAGTATCGCCCTCACCTTCGCAATGGCTGTGATGCTTTACGCTTACTACAGAGCAGGCAAACTATTGAATAAGAAAGTGGAGCTAGACTAATGGGACGCACAGTTAGATTTAGCTTTATGGCGCTGGTGTATGCATTTTTGTATCTGCCAATCATCGTCTTAATTGTTAACTCATTTAATGCCAACAAATTTGGTATGAAATGGGGTGGTTTCACCACGAAATGGTACGAAACCTTAGTAAACAACGATAGCCTAATGCAAGCTGCATGGCATTCATTGAACGTAGCGGTATTCTCAGCGACAGCAGCAACCATCATTGGTAGCTTAACGGCCGTTGCCCTATTCCGTTACTCGTTCAAAGGTAAAGGTGCGGTAAACGGCATGCTGTTTGTCGTGATGATGTCTCCCGATATTGTAATGGCGATTTCATTACTTGCTCTGTTCCTAGTATTAGGCGCACAGCTTGGCTTCTTTACACTATTGATTGCTCACATCACCTTTTGTCTACCATTCGTTGTGGTAACTGTATACAGCCGCTTAAATGGCTTTGATGTGAAAATGTTGGAAGCAGCAAAAGACCTTGGTGCAAGCGAATGGGTTATCTTGAAACAGATCATCCTTCCTCTTGCTAAACCAGCGGTTGCCGCAGGTTGGCTATTGAGCTTTACCCTGTCTTTGGACGATGTGATCATCAGCTCGTTTGTAACGGGTCCAACATACGAAATCTTGCCATTGAAGATTTACTCAATGGTTAAGGTGGGCATTTCACCGGAAGTTAACGCCCTAGCAACGGTGATGTTGATTGTTTCTTTGGTCTTGGTAGTAATTTCTCAGTTGCTAGCAAGAGAAAAAGTGAAGTAGAATCCGCACCTGTTAACATCACGAAACAGAATGGTTACATGCCATTCTGTTTTTCTATCTATCGTCCAAAATTGGACAACGTTTGGTTTGGAGCTAACGTCAATGAAAAAATGGGCTACTCTATTAGCTGGTAGTGCATGTGCGCTTTCTCTGTTCTCTGGTACAGCGACAGCGGATGATAAAGAACTAGTATTTATGAACTGGGGTCCTTACATCAACAGTAATATCCTAGAGCAATTTACTAAAGAAACTGGCATCAAAGTGATCTACTCGACTTACGAGTCGAACGAAACTTTGTATGCAAAGCTAAAAACTCATAACCAAGGTTATGACCTAGTAGTACCTTCAACGTACTTCGTGGCGAAGATGCGTGACGAAGGCATGCTACAAAAGATCGATAAGACTAAGCTGAAAAACTTCGGCAACCTAGATAAAAACTACCTAGACAAGCCTTACGATCCAAGTAACGACTACTCTATCCCACACGTTGTTGCGATTACAGGCCTAGCGGTTAACGCAGACATGTACGATCCAAACGACTTCCAAAGCTGGGCTGACCTATGGAAGCCTGAGCTTGAAGGTCAAGTAATGTTGATGGACGACACTCGTGAAGTGTTCCATATCGCTCTGCGTAAACTTGGCTACTCAGGTAACTCAAAAGACCCTAAGCAAATCGATGAAGCGTACGCTGAGCTACAAAAGTTGATGCCAAACGTTCTCGTTTTCAACTCTGACAACCCAGGCGCACCTTACATGTCTGGCGAAGTGGGCGTTGGTATGCTTTGGAACGGTAGCGCCGCAGCGGCACAAAGTGAAGGCCTAAACCTTAAACTCGTTTTTCCTAAAGAAGGCGGTATCGGCTGGGTTGATAACTTCGCTATCTCTTCCGGTGCGAAGAACGTAGAAGCCGCTCACAAGATGATCGACTTCCTACTGCGCCCAGAAATCGCAGAGCAAATCTCTCGTGATACTGGCTACCTAACGGCGGTGGAGGGATCGAATGCTAAGTTTAAAGACGTTGCCCCACTATTCCCTTCTCAAGAAGACCTTGACCGCGTTGAATGGCAAGATGCGGTTGGTGATCTAACCGTTAAATACGAAGATTACTTCCTCAAGCTGAAAGCGGGACAATAATCTAGCTTGTGTAACAAGTCATCAACCATAGGAAAATAGGCAGCAATACGCTGCCTATTTTTGTCTTAGGCTGATATAATCGCGCGTTGCTAGGTTTATTTGTCTTGGTATCATAGATTTATCGTCTCATAACAAGGAGACAACGATATTCAAGCTAAATGAACATATTTGTGCTTACTGCGATTTGGCTCAACTTGATAACTCCAGCTAGTATTGACTTGTCCAATCGCGAAACAAAACGGAAAACAAATGAAAAGTAAATTCTACGCAAGCGCTCTATGTGCAGCGACGCTCATCGCTACCCCTGCAATGGCTGCTGATCAAGAACTGTATTTCTACAACTGGTCGGAATACATTCCAAACGAAGTTCTTGAAGACTTTACAAAAGAAACCGGAATCAAAGTTATTTACTCTACATACGAATCTAACGAGAGTATGTACGCAAAACTAAAAACTCAAGGTTCTGGTTACGACTTGGTAGTACCGTCTACCTATTTCGTCTCTAAAATGCGTAAAGAAGGCATGCTACAACAGATCGACAAAGAGAAATTATCTCATTTTGCCGATCTTGATACTAACTTCCTAAACAAACCGTTCGATCCGAACAACAACTACTCTATCCCATACATTTGGGGTGCGACCGGTATTGGTATCAATGCTGACATGCTAGACAAGTCATCGGTTTCTAAATGGGATGATTTCTGGGATAGCAAGTGGGAAGGTCAACTAATGCTGATGGATGATTCTCGCGAAGTATTCCACATTGCATTGACTAAGCTTGGTTACTCACCAAACACGACTAACCCAGAAGAAATCAAAGCCGCTTACGAAGAACTGAAAAAGCTAATGCCAAACGTATTAGTATTTAACTCAGACTTTCCTGCAAACCCTTACCTTGCGGGTGAAGTTTCACTAGGCATGCTTTGGAACGGTTCTGCATACATGGCTCGTCAAGAAGGCGCGAACATCGACATCATCTGGCCAGAAAAAGGCACTATCTTCTGGATGGACAGCCTAGCAATTCCAGCTGGTGCGAAGAACGTTGACGCAGCTCATAAGATGATCGATTTCCTACTACGTCCTGAGAACGCAGCTAAGATTGCACTTGAGATTGGTTATCCTACGCCAGTTAAAACGGCACACGATCTGCTACCGAAAGAATTTGCTAATGATCCAAGCATCTTCCCACCACAAGAAGTGATGGACAGCGGTACTTGGCAAGATGAAGTTGGCGAAGCGAGCGTAATGTACGATGAGTACTTCCAAAAGCTAAAAGTGAACAACTAATTCGTTAGTTTTAAAGATATGAAAAAGCGGCTCATGAGCCGCTTTTTTGTTCTTAATGACAAGAAAAAAACTCTTCCTGTTGAAGTTATTACGCTCTTTCTTTTCCTTCTAGAGCCAGTATCTCGTCAACTAATTTGGGAACCTCAACGCTTGCTTTTCCGTAGCGTTTTTCCTCAAATTCACTTTCTACCGCACTAGGTTCTAGGTTAATTTCAATGGTATGTGCGCCGTGCATTTTTGCATCATGAACAAAACCTGCTGCGGGATACACAACGCCAGAAGTCCCAATAGAAATAAACAAATCTGCTTCTTCTAATGATGCGTAGATATCACCCATTCGCAGTGGCATTTCACCAAACCAAACAATATGTGGTCGCATTTGTGAAGGGATCTGACAACAGTGACAAAGCTCGCCGGTCTTAATGTCCTCATTGTGCTCTACTACTTGGTTAGATTCACTACAGCGGGCCTTGAGCAACTCACCATGCATGTGAATCACATTCTGACTGCCGCCTCGTTCGTGAAGGTTGTCTATATTTTGAGTGATGACCGTCACTTTACCTTCTAACTCAGCCTCTAAACGACCCAATGCTTCATGCGCTGCATTAGGCTTTATCGCATTATCTTGAAGTTTCTTGCGGCGTTGGTTGTAAAAATCTTGAACAAGGTCCGGATCGCGAGCAAACCCTTCAGGCGTTGCTACATCTTCGATACGGTGATTCTCCCATAGGCCATCTTGCGCACGAAATGTTTGAATACCAGATTCGGCCGAGATACCTGCACCAGTAAGTACTACAATATTTCTATAAGGGAAATTCATAACTCATCCTTGCTGTTTTTTCATTAGCTTAACACTGAAAGAATAGCAACAGTAGTAATATGGATTAGACCATAGTCGTAATGGTCACTATTAGAATTACAATTTAAGAGGAACAGCAATGAGACAAGTATCTCTAACGTTTACATTGCTTCTGACTTTGGCAGGCTGTCAACTTACCAATGTTGAAGGCGAAGTCGATGATGTAAAGGTGAGAGTCAGCACCAATGATGATGACCATCGAGGTAATGGTAATTTCTGTCCTCCGGGCCAAGCCAAGAAAGACAATTGCTAAAAGAGCGGCTTTATGCCGCTCCCATATTGGCCTCAATCCTCGTTGGTCGAAGATATTTTATGAATGGCTAGGTCAGCGCCATTGAATTCGTCTTCTTCTGAAAGCCTTAGTCCCATACTGGTATTAATCGCGCCGTAGACTGCAAGCGCCCCAAGCACAGCGATGGAAATGCCCCAAAGCGTTCCTAGAAGCTGAACGATAATGCTCACGCCCCCTAGCCCACCCAACGAGCTTTGGCCAAAGATCCCCGCAGCAATACCACCCCAAGCGCCACATACACCGTGTAAAGGCCAGACACCCAGCACATCATCAATCTTGGTTTTGTTTTGTAGGTGGGTAAAAAGATAAACAAATAGCACGCCAGCAATCGCACCTGTCACTAAAGCACCGATAGGATGCATTAAGTCTGAGCCCGCACATACAGCAACCAAGCCAGCCAGTGGGCCGTTATGAATAAAGCCAGGGTCATTCTTACCAGCCAACAATGACGCGACAATGCCTCCGACCATTGCCATCAATGAGTTCATAGCCACCAAGCCACTTATGCCTGACACAGTTTGAGCTGACATGACGTTGAAGCCAAACCACCCCACACATAAGATCCAAGCTCCCAAGGCCAAAAATGGAATATTCGAAGGTGCAAAGTTGGTGTGCTTTCCTGCTCGAACTCTGCCTTTTCTCATGCCCAAAAACACGACGGCAACAAGCGCTATCCAGCCGCCAACACCATGCACAACGACTGAACCTGCAAAATCGTGGAAGCCATAACCAAAGGTATTTTCAAACCAAGCTTGAACACCAAAGTTTCCGTTCCAGATCATTCCCTCAAATAACGGGTATACGATGCCGACAGTGAAAAATGTTGCGATTAGAATCGGATAAAAACGAGCTCGTTCTGCAATACCACCAGAAACAATAGCAGGAATCGCTGCAGCGAAAGTCAGCAAGAAAAAGAACTTCACCAACTCGTAACCATTGCCTTGAGATAACGTCTCTGCATCGGCAAAGAAGGTGCCGCCATAAGCGACCCAGTATCCAATGAAAAAATACGCAATGGCGGAAATACCGAAATCGGCCAAGATTTTAACTAAAGCATTAACTTGGTTCTTTTGGCGCACGGTTCCTACTTCAAGAAAAGCAAAACCAGCATGCATCAAAAAAACCATGATTGCGCCAAGTAGTAAGAAAAGTGTGTCGGAACTTTGCGTGAGAGTTTGTACAGCGCCGTGTACCTGATTGGCAGTTACACTCATTATGATTGTCTCCGTTGATCTGTAGCGCACTTATCCTGTGCATCAAAGTTAGGCTCATCACCAATTTGGTGAACTTGATTTATAGAGCGTCTAACAGAGCAATTCTCATTCCATAATTTATATTTCTAACACTTACGCTTTAATTTATTGTTTTGTATGAACTTTAATAAAATTAGGTATTCTTGAAATGGTGTTTAACATGCTAATAAATGCACCAATGTGGTTTTAGTGCACCAACATAATGCGCACCATATAGCTCAACAAAACGTAAAAGCCACCTCATGAGAGGTGGCTTATATACTGAATTGCTAACTAAAGGAGTTTACCGAGTGATCTTCCCTGCTTTTACATCTTCTAGCCAACGCCCTTCAACAAGATAAGGTGGAAGCCAACCGGTTTCAACAGATAGACGGTTGCCTTTGTCGTACCATATTAACTTCTACTAAGCGTGCCTATTGTGCTCTTTAATCATTTCTGCGATTTCCTTGCGTCCCCACTCATAAGTAAACGCTATAGCGTCCATGTCTTTCATAGAGTTACCAGTATATTTTACCTTTGTATCTATACCAGCTTTTAGTAATAGCTCCACAATATTTTTATGACCTGCATGGATCGCAGCAAACAATGGGTTGCGGTCTGGTTCAGATATATCCATCACTGCATTTCTTTCTAGAAAATAGGTAAGTAAGTCTAAATGACCTTCATATGCAGCTGTATTTAAAGGAGTTACACCTGAAGGCCCCCCCTTAACATTTACATCAATACCTAGATTCACCAGAAGCTCTACAATTTTATCTTGCCCTTGCTCCGTTGCGATATGCAACCAAGAACCCAGAGGCGTAATTAGATGAAGTAATTTGTCATCTCCTGAGAGAATTTTTTCAACCTCACTCACGTCACCGGATCTAATCGCGGCCATTACATCTTTTGCGCTATGCTCACCTGCCATATTTATCTCCTCAGCTGCGGTTTTAACCAGTAATTTTAAAGCATTAACTATATCACCGCGTTTACCCAACATTTATCTGTCACTTTAAGAGTATCAACAACCTGCCGCAACGCATAAATATCATACTGACCTTGAATCCGATTTGGAGCCCACACTAAGTTCTCCCTGCGGATTGCTATTAGCTCTTTGCGCTCATCTAAATCTTCATTGATATACATTTGGTAGTCAGCGACATCATTTGGTGTCAATTGAGGTTCCGCCTTTCTCTTCATGCTAACTTTCTTTTTATTATCAGACATTTAATCCAGTCCTAATTCTACGTTAAATTCCTTTACATTAACTGAAGAAACCTCTCCAGCATCAGAAATAGCCGCTGCGGTGTGAATATATCTAACAGGAGTTTTTTTTCTCAATGCTTTTTATACTTCTGGCCGCTTTCCATTCGGTTGTATCTTTGTCCTTTTGAGCCATTAGAACAGTAATTGCAGTTGCATATTCAGTTGTCCCTTGCTGATATGCCATGTTACCTATCTTACGGCTGCGCAGCGGGCTGCTCCCTCCTTTGGCCTCAACAATTATAATTTCACCTAGTGGCGGCTCTGCCACCTCGTAAACCATATCAAAATCGCCCGGCTTCGAAATTGAGGTTCCAATATCTTTGGGATGAAGCAGCTTAGCATTAGGACGTTTACTCCGGACAAAGTCATCCGCGGCTAACTCACCAATTTTTGCAGATTTCTGATTAATCTTGGCGATTTGAGCGTTATATCCATCTTCGCCAGTTCGAGCCTTCCTAGCCTCTTAACGTTCTTTCAAACACTCTTCAATTTTTGCTTTGTTTCGTTTTATTAGCTCATAATCACTCATATAGATTTCTGAGTTTTTTTATACTCTGCTTTATTCAGCACAAGATCTTCAGTGAAGATCGTGCAACCTTCTTCCCCGCCAACTTTCTCAGAGTCAAAAACATGCGCATTGACAAATTCCTCAATCCCAACAACATACTGCACTTCGTGTCTGCTGCCATCTTCTCCGACGGATGACTCTTTTGCAGCGTTTAAAATCTGATCGCAAACCTCTTGGGGGACATCGCTTTGGGCCTGATACTCTGCCTACATTTGACCCAAGCGTTTTAGCCCTTCTTCACACAAGAAGCCTGTTGGGTCAATCCACTGGATAGGATTGACTGCATATTGGTAATGCCACTATTGACAGTTCAACTAACAAGCTCCCAATCATAAATATAAAAGCCACCTCGTAAGAGATGGCTAAAAAAATACCCGAGGAGCTCTAAAAAGGACGCCATTCACTTTCTGACTTAAATACCACTCCTGAAAAATCTTTGTTCTCGATTAATTCAGCCAGTTTTTCATCGACACATAATAACCACTCGATAGCATCCAGTTGAAATATAGTTTTCTGCATTTCAATATCTTTCTTAAGGACAACTCGATCAATTGAATCAACCTCTCCATCAAACTCACTAAATATTGAATGATTTCTATCCAGTAAATCGCAAATCGCAAGAACATTTAAAAAATAGTATTCACCAAAACTTTTACCTTGGTAATTAACCTCAATCGGTAGGAATTCAACTTCACTCGTTTGTGTGTGCTTAGAAATTAAATCAGATAACCGTCGACTCACGATTAATAAAGGACCACTAAGAAAACTATCCGCAGGCTTGTCATCTGATATGACATCAATAGTAACTTTTGGCCATTTGTCTCCTAGGGCAACGCCTCCCGTCAGATTCAATCCTATTAATACACTAGACTGCGTTACTTTGCCTTGAGTAAAATCGGAGTCTCTATCTACCTTGTTGGTCCAAATTTTAAGTGTCATTACTACTTCCTACTTTTCCATTGCGGATCATCCAATTGCGATCGAGCTTCATTCTTTTCCAGAGCATTCCTAATGTTACTTTCTGTTTTTCCAATTTCATCTACAAAAATCATATCATCGATCAAACCACGACCATACTTAGTTTACAACGCTCTCATTTCTCGTGGCTTTGTTGCGTAATTCGGACAGAAAACCAAGTCGTCCGAAATTGAATAATTATTAAACAATATACTGAGTTT